>NZ_JARUXD010000037.1:0-35343 GCF_030433875.1 Curtobacterium sp. PsM8
CCGCCCCCCCCCGCGCCCCCCCCCGGGGGCGCCCGGGGGGCCGCGCCCCCCCCCCCCCCCCGGGGGGCCCCCCCCCCCCCCGGCGGGGGGGGGGGGGGGGGGGCCCCCCCCCCCGCCCCCCCCCTCCGCCGTGTCCCCGGTCCGGAACCGGTCGGCGCGCGCCGACCGGCTCAGCCGATCTGCGCCGTGAAGTCCACCGGGTCGCCCGCCAGGGAGGCCTTGACCATGCGGGTCCAGTCGTCGACGAGCACCTCGGTGGCGTCCCGCTCGACGCCGTCGAGGGCTGCGCGGACGACGTCCGCCGGGTCGGTCATCGGGCCGTCGTAGCCAGCCATCATGTCGGTGTCCGCGGCACCGAGGTGGAGACCCTGCACGGTCACGCCCCGGCCGGCGAGCTCGAGTCGGACGGCGTTGGTCATGTTCCACTCGGCGGCCTTCGCGATGGCGTACCCACCCGCACCCGGTGCCGAGAACCACGAGAGTGCGGAGAGCACGTTGACGATCGCGCCGCCGCCGTTCCGCTCGATGACGGGGGCGAAAGCCCGGACCATCTCGAGCGTTCCCCACAGATGCGTGTCGACCGCGCGCCGGGCGTCCGCCAGGTCGTCGGTCAGCAGCGAGCCGGACGACAGGACGCCGGCGTTGTCGATGAGCAGCGTGACGTCGCCGGTGGCCGCCGCGGCTGCCGCGACCGACGCCGGGTCGGTGATGTCGAGGGCGAGGACCTCGACACCGGGGACGTCGACGAGTTCGGGGCGACGGGCCGTGGCGTAGACCTTCGACGCGCCGCGCTGCAGGAGCTGTTCGACGAAGTGCCGTCCGATGCCGCGGTTCGACCCGGTGACGAGGGCGACGGATCCGGTGATGTCCATGGTGGTGTCCTTCCGCCGAACGGGTCCGTCCCGCTGCGGCTCGGTTACGGTAGGACCTCACATCAGTGTCAGGGGCAAGCCCCGAACGGAGACGACATGCGCATCGGGGACCTCGCCGCCCGGACCGGGGTGAGCGTCCGCTCGCTCCGGTACTACGAGGAGCAGGGGATGCTCACCGCCACCCGCACCGGCAGCGGACAGCGGACCTACGGGACGGAGGCGGTGGACCGGGTCCGCCTGGTGCAGCAGCTCTTCGCCGCCGGACTGCCGAGCCGCACCATCGTCCAGCTCCTGCCCTGTGTCGACGCGGGTACCGCGACGCCCGAGTCCTTCGCGCTGCTCGTGCAGCAACGCGACCGCATCACGACGCAGCTGGCGGAGCTGACGGCGGCGCGCGACCGGCTCGACGAGGTCATCCACATCTCCGAGCACCCGACCCCCGAGCACTGCCCGACGCTCCGGACGGCCCCACTTCCTGTGGACGCGGAAGCTGCCGCCTGACGTTCTCTCAGGTGTCTTGACGGTCGGGAGCCTCGCCGTCCGGCATGATGGCGAGACCGGGGCCCCTCTCGGTCGGTACTGGGAGATGCATGTCGGACGACGGACGAGCGCACGCGGAACAGTCGACGACCCCGGCGCCGCCCACGCGGCACGGCAGACTCCCCCGCCGCAGTCCGTTCGGCTTCGTGCTGCGGGGCATCGCCGTCGTCGCGGCCGTCGCCGTGGTCGGCTCCGGTTCGATCGCCGCGATCGCCACCTGGCAGGTCCTGCAGAACGCGCAACCCTCGGTCTCGCTCGCGATGCCCGGCACCACGGCGAAGAAGGCGCCCGCACTGACGGCGCAGTCCGGCGAGGTGAACATGCTGCTCGTCGCGACCGACACGCGCGACGGTCAGGGTGCCGGGTTCGACGACGCGGCGAACCAGAAGGCGAGCAACGGTGTCGGCAACAACGACACCAACATCCTGGTGCACATCTCGGCCGACCACACCAACATGTCGGTCATCAGCTTCCCGCGCGACCTCGTCGTCCCGATCCCGGCGTGCACGAACGACGACGGAGCCGTCACACCGGCATCGTCCGCGGCGATGCTGAACTCCGCACTCTCCCGCGGCGGCGAGAAGCACGGTTTGGCCTGCGTCGCGAGCACGATCGGCAAGCTCACCGGCCTGCAGATCGCCTACGCCGGCAAGATCACGTTCGACGGGGTCGTCCGGATGGCCGACGCCGTCGGTGGTGTCACGGTCTGCCTCGCCACCCCGATCAAGGACGACGACGTCACGCCGGCGCTCGATCTGCAGCCCGGCAACCGGGAGCTCAAGGGCGCCGAAGCCGCCGCGTTCCTCCGGTCGCGGCACGGCGTCGGTGACGCGAGTGACCTCGGCCGCATCAGCAACCAGCAGACCTTCATGTCGGCGCTGGCCCGTCAGACCGTCTCCGCTGGCACGCTCACGAACCCGGCCAAGGTGCTGCGGCTGGCCGACACGGCCTTCAAGAACATGGTGCTGTCGGACACCCTGAACGACCCGGCGACCCTGGCCCGCCTGGCCCTCGCCGTGAACACCGTCGGACTCTCCAACATGGTGTTCCTGCAGTTCCCGGTCGTCGATGACCCCGCCGACCCAGCCCGCGTCCTGGTCTCCGAGGGGCCGGCCGCCACCCTGACCGCGGCGCTGCAGGCCGACGAACCGGTGCAGCTCGCGCCGGACAGCCTCGGCCGCTCGGCGGTGCGCGATCCGGACGCGCCCACCGCGGCACCGTCGGCTCCGGCCAGTGCGTCGGGCACCACCACCCCGCCCGCAGCCGGCAGCCCGACGACGGCTCCGGCGACGCCCCGGCCGAGCGCGTCCGCCGCCGAGCTGCCGGACTCTGTCTCCGGGCAGACCGCCGACACGGTGACCTGTGCGGCGAAGTCGAAGTACTAGGCCGATCGCAGAGGCCGGGCCTCAGACCCCGGTCACCAGCCGCCGCGACCAGCGACCGGAGCGGCCGTCATCAGCGAGCGGCGAAGGTCCCCCGGCAGACCATCGTCACCGCCAGTGCCAGGGCCCCGAGCACGGCCATGAACACCGCGAGGACCAGCCCACCCGAGAACCCCAGGAGCAGCGCTCCGACCAGGCCCGCGGCGGAGATCGCCAGGTTGAACGCGACCGGCAGGAACGCGTTGGCGAGGTCCGACTCGGAGCCGCCGGCGATCGTCAGGGCGCTCTGCAGCTGCGGCGACGCTCCACCGAAGGTCAGCCCCCAGAGCACGGCGGCACCGAGCACGACCGCGGGCGACCCGTGTCCGACGAGGAGCAACACCGCGGCGGACACGAACCCGCCGAGGCTCGCCCAGAGCAGCCCCCGCGGGTGCCGGTCGATCAGCGCTGCCGTCAGTGCGACTCCGCCGATCGAGCAGACGCCGTAGACCAGGAGCACCAGGTCCGCCGAGAGCCCGGTCCCGGTGTCGCGGAGGAACGGCGCGATGTAGGTGTAGATCGTGTTGTGGCCGAGCATCCACAGGACGATGACGACCAGGACGACCGGGACCCCGGGCAGCAGGAACACCCGTCGTAGGGGCAGGCGTCCGCCGGCTGCCTGCGCCGCGACGTCGGGCACGAGCAGCACGACGAGGACCAGCAGGACGATGCCGAGCAGTGACATGCCGGCGAACGACCACCGCCAGTCCAGGACGCCGCCGACCCAGGCGCCGAGTGGTGTGCCGAGCGCGAAGCCGACCGGTGCGCCCGTCGACACGACCGCCAGGGCAAGCCCGCCGCGTTTCGGCGGGCTGATCCGGCGCCCGTACGCGGCCAGCATCCCCCACAGGACACCCGTCGCCGCGCCGCCGACGAAGCGGGACACGAGCGACAGGACGACGTCCGACGAGAGTGCCGTGACCGTGTTCGCGAGCACCAGGCAGGTCAGCGAGGCGAGCAGCAGCGGCCTCCGCCGGATCCCGCGGGTCAGGGTGATCGCGGGGACAGTGACGACGACGGTGCCGAGGGCCCAGACGCTGATGAACTGACCGATGACGCCCTCGCTGGCGCCCAGGTCGCCGGCCATCAGCGGCAGCAGTCCGGCGGGCATCGTCTCGGCGGACAGCAGCAGGAACCCGATCGCAGCGAGGGCGACCAGCGCCGCCCAGGGCATCCGGGTGGCTGTGTGGTCGGTCGTCGGGGTGGGCGCGGTGGTCGTCACCGGGTTCCGCCCCGGGTCACGTCCTCGGCCCGGGAGGCGCCGCTCGCGTCCGTCGTGCGGGTCGCGGCCCAGCTCGCCAACAGCTGCAACGACTCCGCGTCCGCACTGCCCGGTTCCGCCGCGTAGACGATGACGCTGTGCTCGTCGTCGAGCCCGGGCGTCAGGTTCTCGAAGTGCAACCGGACGTCGCCGACCGCGTGGTGGTGGAACGTCTTGACGCCGTGGGTGTGCAGCCGGACCTCGTGCGCCGCCCACTTCTGCCGGAACTCCGGACTGAGGGTCGCGAGCTCACCGATCAGGTCCCGCAGGGCGCGGTCGTCCGGGTGTCGTCCGGCCGCGGTCCGCAGCATCGCGACCGAGGTGTCCGCCGCTCCTTCCCAGTCCGGGTAGAGCCGACGGGACAGGTCCTGGTGCAGGAACGCGAAGCGGGCGAAGTTCGGCTGATCGCCACCGGCCATGATGACGTCGCTGTAGAGCGCCCGGCCGAGGTCACTCATCGCGACGACGTCGAGTCGGGTGTTCTGGACGAAGGCGACGACGTCGTGCATCGCCTCGAGTGCGTGGCGGAGGCCCGGGCGGACGGAGGCCGGAGCCGTCGGACGACCACGGCGCACCGGGGACGTGTTCGCCGACCGGGCCAGGTCGAACAGATGCGCCCGCTCGGAGTCGTCGAACCGCAGGGTCTGGGCGACGGCGTCGAGCACCGTGTCGGTGACGCCGGTCAGGTTCCCGCGTTCGATGCGTGCGTAGTACTCGGAGCTGACCCCGGCGAGGACGGCGACCTCGCCACGACGGAGGCCGGGCACGCGTCGACCGGGTCCACCCGGCAGGCCGACCGATTCGGGTGTGATCCGGGCACGGCGGGACATCAGGAAGTCCCGCACCTCGTTCTCGTTCGGCATGCGCCCACGGTACGGCCGGGCCTCCCCGGGAGGGGTTCCCTGTCGTGCCACCTCACCCGGGCATCGGTAGGGTCCGGGTATGTCGACCCCCGGTACCGCGTCCCCGTCGTCCGCGAACCAGGTCGGCGACGCCCTGATGGCCCTCCACCGCGCGACCGAGCACCCGTTCGACATGGCGTTCGAGGACGGACAGTTCATCGCGACCCGCCAGCTCGGTCGCTCCGGCGGCGGGACGGTCACCACCTACCGCTACGGTATCCGGCTGCTGCCCGAGACGAACGAGTACCGACGCCTGATGCGCACCAGCACCCGCTCGTCGACCGGCGGATCCGGCTCCTCCACGTTCAACTCGCGGTGGATCACGAAACCGGTCGACGACACCCTCACGGCGCACGGCTGGAGGCCCCGCCGGACCGCGATCGGCAAGCTGTTCCGTCGCATCCTGGCGATGCCCACCTGACCGGGACGGGCCTCCCGGAGGCTTCCGGTTCGTCGACTGTCCGGGGCAGTCGGTATCGTCGTGGGGTGCAGAAGTCGGAACGCCCAGGTCTCGCCGTCGGTCGACGCCCCGAGCGGGGCGACGCGTGACCGGTCCGTCCCCGGCGGACGCCGCGCTCGCCGGCACGATCGAGCGGGAAGCCGACCGCCGTCGCACCGTCGCCGTCATCGCCCACCCGGACGCCGGCAAGTCGACGCTCACCGAGTCGTTGACCCTGGCGGCCTCGGCCATCGACGAAGCCGGCGCGGTGAAGGGCAAGGCCACCCGCCGCGCGACCGTCTCCGACTGGATGGAGATCGAGCGCAGTCGCGGCATCTCGATCAGCTCTGCGGTCGTCCAGCTCGACGCCGGCGGCACGCTCATCAACGTCGTCGACACCCCGGGCCACGCCGACTTCTCCGAGGACACCTACCGAGCGCTCGCGGCCGTCGACTGCGCGGTCATGCTGATCGACGCGGCGAAGGGCATGGAGGCGCAGACGATCCGTCTGTTCGAGGTGTGCCGCACGCGCGACATCCCGGTGATCGCCGTCGTCAACAAGTGGGACCGCCCGGGCCGCGAAGCCCTCGACCTGCTCGACGAGCTCGAGGAACGCACCGGCCGTGTACCCACCCCGGTCACCTGGCCCGTCGGCGAGGCCGGCAACCTGCAGGGGCTGGTCGACACCGCGACCGGGACCCTGACGACGTACGAGTCCACCGGTGGCGGCCACCTGCCGGTCGCGACCGAGCGCCCCGCGGCCGAGGCCGCCGAGCTCTTCGGCTCGGCATGGGAGACCGCGCTCGAAGAGGTCGAACTGACCCGCGAGGTCCGTGGGCTGCCCGACCAGGACGACTTCCACGCCCGGGTCAGCATGCCGGTGTTCTTCGGCGTCGCCACCAAGCACCTCGGCACGGTCGACCTGCTGCGCTTCCTCCGCGACACCGCTCCCCCGGCCCTGCCCCGCCGGACCGAGGACGGCGCTCCCCGCCCGGTCACCGAGCAGTTCGCCGCCCAGGTGTTCAAGGTGCAGGCGAACATGGACCCGGCCCACCACGACCAGGTCGCGTTCGTCCGCATCTGCTCCGGCCGTTTCGACCGCGGGATGATGCTCACCCACGCACAGTCCGGCCGTCGCTTCAACACCAAGCACGCGCTGAGCGTGTTCGGTCGGGAGCGCGACACCGTCGACGTCGCCTGGCCCGGAGACGTCGTCGGTCTGGTGAACGCCACGATGCTGCACCCCGGTGACACGCTCTACAGCGACGAGGCGGTCGAGTTCGAGCCGCTCCCCCGGTTCGCGCCCGAGATGTTCGCGACCGTCGCCCCGACCGACCCCAGCACCGCGAAGAAGTTCCGGAAGGGCATGCAGCAGCTCGCCGGCGAGGGCGTCGTGCAGCTGCTCGAGTCCGAGCGCCGGACCGCGCAGGCCCCGATGGTCGGTGTCATCGGTTCGCTGCAGCTGGAGGTCCTGACCTCGCGTCTGCAGGCCGAGTTCGCCACCGCCGTCCGCGTCGAGCCGCTGCCCTGGACGATGGTCCGCACCGTCACCGACTCCGACCTGGCGCTGCTCGAGCGTCGCCGTGACCTCGAGATCGTCACGACGGACCGCGACCGCTACGGGCTGTTCCGCGACCAGTGGCACCTCAATTCGGTGATGCGCGAGCTCAAGGGCCTGGAGTTGCCGGCGCCGGTCTGACCAACGCGACAGGTCGACTCACCGACGTCGTGTCGGACAGGAGGCGCGGTGCGGGCCGGTACCGCGCCTCCCGTCCGGCTCCGGTCACGGCCGTCAGCCGGGTGACACGGTCAGCCCGGGGACGCCGGCAGGCGCATCGTGACGCGTCCGGACGACGGCCCGCCGCACGGGTCCGCCGCGTGCGGGCTGTCCCAGCGGATCGTCACCGCCCGCTCGACGAGCAGCTGACCAGAACGGTCGTACACGGCGACCGAGCCGTGGTGCGGCGTGTCCATGCCGAGGTGCAGCGGCCAGCGGACGCCACCGGGCACCGGCGTCGGCGTGCTGCCGGGGTCGGCCTCCGGTGGGTCGGCGAGCGGATCGTCGGCGGTGGGCGGAGTGCATCCAGCCCCGCCGCACGCCGTCACGGTGGCGACCGCCGAGGTGTCGCCGAGCAGCGTCAGCTCGACACCGTTCGCCCAGCCGATCGCGGTGCACGCCGCCGGACCGGCGCAGCCGGCAACCCCGAGGACGACCACGAGCGCGATCGACGCTGCCCCGCCGATGACCGCCGCCCGCCCTGTCCCCATGCGACGATCCTGCACCGGTCGCTCGCGGCCCCGGGACACGGTTCGGTCACGTCATCCGGAGTACCGGTGCCGGTCGGCGGAGGAGCGTCAGCACCACCGCGGCCGCCGCGACCAGGAGGACCGCCCCGGCCACCGCGGCCACGGCGCCGGACGGGTGCACCACCGACTGACCGGCTACCGCCTGCAGGGTGAGCAGGACCGTGCCGCAGGCGTAGGCGAGCGCGACGATGACGACGATGCGCACCTGCGTGGTGTCCGAGCGGAGTCGCGTAACCCGGCGTGCGAGGACCGTGAGCGCCAGTGCCACGAGCGGGATCAGCTGGAGGGCGTGCATGCCGACGAAGTGCGCGACCCGGTAGTCGCCGCCGGTGGTGCTCCACCCGAGAACCGGTACGCCGGGGCCGCCGTCCGCGACCCCGACCGCGTGCGCGCCGACGATGCCGTCCGGGCTCGTCAGCTGGGTCGGCGTCGAACCCGTCATGAGGAACGCGACACCGATGCCGCCCAGGGCGATCATCGCGCCGAGCCGGACCGCCACGGTGAGCGCGGGTGTCGGCAGGCGCAGGAAGAACAGTGCGACCGAGGTCACGAAGGTGCAGAGGTACAGCACGGTGATCGACACCGCCATCACGCCCCACACCACGACGTGCAGGGGTGACGAGACGTTGAAGTGGCTGGTGGTGCCGGCCGCCGCTGCCCAGAGGATGAGGGCCTGCTCGACGACGAGCGAGACGGCGATCACCGTGCCGAGCCGGTGCGCCAGCCGCCGCCACCGGGGCAGGTGGGCGATCAACCACGCCCAGGTGACGGCGTACAGCAGGATCGAGACCGAGAACTTCAGCGGTTTCGCCCACAGCGGCGCGCCGAGGACCGTGCGCGGGTCGACGAGCAGCCCAACTGCGCTCACCACGGCGCAGAGGACCATGACCGCCGCGACGGTCATGAGCGCGGGATGCCAGGCGACCGCGCGCCGGATCGCGGCCTTCATCGTCGCTCCGCTGACCCACTGTTGGCGGTGGTCCCGGCGCTGGTCGCGCTGGTCGTGATGGTCGCGGGCGCTGCCGGGACGGGGAACAGGTCGTGGGTCGCGTCCTCCTGGGCGATGCGCCGGAGTCCGGCGAACAGCGGATCACCCAGCACGGTGCCGACGACCATGAGCTCGGCGATCGCGTCGCGGCCGTCCCGGCTCTGCAGCGCGGCGACGTCGGCACGAGCCGCGGTGGCGGCAGCGGTCAGGTAGGCGTCGAGGTAGTCGTCCGGGGCGTCGAAGCCGATGGTGGCGAGGCCGTCCAGCGCCCGCGCTGCGGTCTCGTGACCGGGGTTGTCGGTCGTGGCGGCCCACCCGGCGGCGGTGACCCGGTCTGCGATGCGGTCACGGGCCTCGCGGCTCGCAGCGGCCTCCGGTGACCGCGGGGCGGTCATGGAGTACTGAGCCACCTCGAAGACCTCCGCGAGCGGGGCGTCGTCGGTGTCGAGGACGGCGAGCACCTGCTTGGTGACGGCGACCGACAGGCCGCCGGTCTCGAGCAGCGCGCGGACCAGGCGGACCCGCTCGACGTGCCGCTGGTCGTACGCGGTCTGGTTCGGGGCGGTCTTCTCGCCGGCGGGGAGCAGTCCTTCGCGCTGGTAGTACTTGACGGCGGTCAGCGGTGTCGCGGCCTCTCGGGCCAGATCAGATATTCGCACTCTCGGAGAGTATGACTATCTGTTGAGGGGACGCAAGCGCTCGGACCGGATCGACGCCGGCTGTTCACCCGTGGCCAGGTCGGCGGCCGATCCACTCGGCGATCAGGGCGGTCCCGGTGGTGAAGGCCGGCAGGCCCGGGCGGTTCAGGAAGGCATGCGCACTGTCCGCCAGGACGTGGCGTTCCACATCGGCGCCCGCGTCGGCGAGTTCGGTGGCGAAGCGGCCTCCCGACGTCCGCATCGTGTCCCGCTCGGCGTCCACGACGAGCGTTGGCGGGAACCCGGTGAGGTCGTGGCCGCCCGGGAACGCGTACCGGTGTGCGAGCGCCTGACGCGATCCGGCGTGGTTCCGGTTCGCGACGTCGAGTGCCCACGGTGCGTGCGTGATGCGTCGGTGTCCGCGTGATCGGTGCGCCGGGTCACCGTCCCGCGGGTGCCGGGCGTGGAAGAACCCGTACGCGAAGACCGCACCGACCGGAGGGGCACCGTCGTCCAACGCGTGCAGGGTGGCGGCGGCGGCCAGACACGCGCCGGCGCTCGCGCCACCCAGGACGACGCCGTGCGGCGACACGGCCGACACCGCTCGTGCTGCGGCGACGACGTCCTCGAGTGGCAGCCGGAAGCGTTCCTGCCTGTCTGCTGGTCGGCGCCGGAGCATCCCGGTGCCGGGGAACGGTGCCAGGCGGTAGGCCGCGGTCACCACCGTGACGCCCTGCTCGGCGAGGACGCGGGCGACGTCGTGCGCCTCGGGTTGCTCGGGCGTGCCGCGGAAGAACCCGCCGCCGTGCAGCCAGAGGAGCGTCGGGCCGGGGGTGCGGAGCTCCGGGGGCGGGCGGTACCAGCGGAGCGAGTCCGCGCCGACGACGTTCCCCATGCAAGTTCCCCTCGTTCCCGGGTGGTGCTCCCCTGGCACTCCCCGGTGCGACCGTACCGGGTACCCGACTGGGCGCTCGCCCGGTGGTCAGAGGACCGGGCGGACCTCGATGCGCCGGTTGCACGCCCGTGAAGCCTCGTGCGCCAGCCGGAGGGCCGTGTCCTCGTCCGGCAGGTCCCAGATCCAGAACCCGGCGACGTGCTCCGGCGCGTCGACGGCCGGGCCGCGGTGCACGAGTCCGGCACCCTCGCGGTCGTCGACGACGGTCGACCGCGACGGTTCCGACAGACCCGCGGCGAAGACCCACCGGCCCGCGGCGCGGAGCCGTTCGTTGAAGTCGTCGACCGCCGCTGCCTCCGCGTCCGAGGCCCGCCCGGTCGTGTGCGTTCCGGATGAGGGCCCGCCGTCCAGGACGTTCACGAGGTAGTGCATGTCGTCTCCCGTTGCCGCTCCGGGGCGGCACCGTTGCCGCTCCTGACGACAGTGTGCGCTCGCACCGGGCAGGAGTCACGCGTGCCGAGCTCAGCCGCGTCGGGCCGAGTCTCGGCGACGGGCGAGGACCGCCCCGTGCGGCCGCGGTGTCCCGGTCGCCGCGATGCGGGTGTGCGTCTCGACGACGTCGAAGCCGGCGGCCCGCAACTCCTGCTCGAGCGCCTCGGCCGGCCAGCGCCAGGCCGTCACGACGGCGTGGTCGAACGCCTCGACCACGGGGCCGACGAAGAACCCGACGAGGAGCATTCCGCCCGGCCGCACGACCCGGGCGAACTCGTCGAGCGGGCGCCGGATCGACCCCGGGTCGTGGTGGATCAGCGAGTACCAGGCGAGCACGCCGCCGAAAGTGCCGGGACCCGCGTCGAGGGCATCGATGCTGCCGGTCGTGAAGGGCACGCCTGGGAAGGCCTGCCGGGCGTGGTCGATGAACGTCGGCACCGCGTCGATCCCGCGCACGTCCCGCGCCTGCTCCGCGAGGAACGCCGTCCAGTGCCCCGGACCGCACCCGGCGTCGAGGAGCGCGCCCTCGACCGATGCGGCCCAGGCGCCGACGAGCTGCACGTCGGACGGGTGCACCGACGCCATCGTCCCGAGGTGCTCGACGTACTCCGCCGCCCGGTCGGTGTACGCGGCCTCGACGCTCGTCCCCATCCGGGCAGGCTACCGACCAGGGCCGACGGACGCAGGAACGCGGCGCTGCGGGAACGCCGCGACGACCCCTACCGGTCGGCGCTGAGGCTCGCGGTCAGGCGGGTGATCGACTCGCGCCACTCGGCGAGGTCGTCCGACCCGGCGTCGTCCCAGAGTTCGGCGAGTTCACCGTCCGGGCTCCCGGCCGCGGTGACCGCCTGCGCGGCGAGGCTGACGAGCGCCTCGTCCGGCTTGCCCGCCCGCTCGACGAACTGCGCGATGCTCGCGGTGTAGGCGTCGTCCTGGGTCGGGCGTCCGACCCCGTGCGCGACGACCTCGGCGGCGGCGAGGGCGAGTTCGGCCACATCGCTGTCGATCTCAGGTCCCGCGTCGGTCGCCGCGGTGAGCGCCGCCTGCACGGCGGCCCACCCGCGCTCGTCCTCGAGATCGCCGACGAAGTCGGCTGCCGAGTCGTTGCCCACCGGTTCTGCACTCCAGGTCCCCATGCGGCCACCCTAGACGGCCGGGAGGCGCGGTGACCGCTGGCTCGGGTGACGGTCGAGCCACCGGGGTGGACGTGCCGCGGCCGGAACGGCGCCGGTGCTCCCCCGCCGCCCCGCGCCTCCCGTCCGGATCCGCGCTCTGGTCCGGATCCGTTGGGCGGACGTCTGGTCACCGCGTCACCACCGACACCGTGGACGGGGCGAACAGCCCGGGGACCGCCAGCAGTGCCGTGCGTGCGGGCCGTTCCACCAGGCAGTGGAGCACGGCCGCGACCAGCAGCGCGACGGCCAGCGCCAGGACGGTGAGTGCCAGCCCGCCGATCGCCGGGCGCCGATCGGCGACCGGCCAGAGCGCGCCGAGTGTGTCGATGACGAGCAGGTGCACGAGGTAGAACGCGAAGGACCGTTCACCGAGGGCCACGAGGGGCCGCGACGACAGGACGGTCCGGACGCCGGCGACGTCGGCGCGGGCGAGGGCGGCGATCAGCAGCGTGAACCCGATCAGGGTGAAGCCGTTGAGGGCGAACGGTGACGCCGGGTACCGGTCGGCTGCGACGAAGCCGGCGACCGCGACGACCGCCGACACCGCCAGGCCCGGTCCACGCCAGGCGCCGGACCGGATCAGACACGCGACCGCCACACCGAGGACGAACTCGGGCAGCCGGGCCGGCGGCCAGTTCGCCGCGGACAGCTGGCCGGGCAGGACGGCGACCAGATGCGGCACGACGACGACCAACAGCACCGACAGCGCCACGGCAGCCCAGAGCACCCCGGCCCGCGCCCCGTGCAGGACCCGGATCAGCAGGGGGAAGACCAGGTAGAAGAACGCTTCACAGACCAGCGACCACGACACCGGGTTGCCCGCCTGCCACCAGGGCCCGTGCCAGGAACTCACCAGCAGGAAGTTCGCCAGGAGCGCCTTCGACGACGTCGTGACGATGCTCGGCATGAGGACGTGCGCGACCACGACGGCCAGGACCACGCCGACCAAGTGCAGCGGGTAGACGCGGGCGACGCGGCGCCACCAGAACGTCGTCGGCCGCGTTCCAGGTCGGTGCGCCCAGGCGAGGACGAACCCGGACAGGACGAAGAACAGGGACACGCCGGTGGCGCCGGCACTCATCGTGTCGGACAGGAGGCCCTGGGCACGTCCGGAGAAGTAGCCCAGGTTGCGCACGTGGTACGCGAAGACGACGAACGCGGCCACCCATCGCAGGCCGGTGAGCGACGGCAGCAGCGGTGTCACCAGGGCCGGGTCGGCGGCGGTGGGACGGGCCGTGGTTGGGGCGCCGGCCGTGGGGCCGGTTCGGGAGCGGTGCATGCGCCCAGCACACGAGATCGGCCGTTGCGGCAGCGTCGAGGTTCCCGCTTACGGCGGCGTTACACCGGGTGTGTTCTGATGACCCTGCCGTCGTGCTCCCTGCGCTGCGGGGTGAGGAGCAGCGTGCGGGTACTCGTGGTCGAGGACGAACCGTTCCTCGCGGACGCCATCCAGGCGGGCCTCCGACTCGAGGCGGTCTCCGCCGATGTCGTCGGGAACGGTCTCGACGCCCTGGAACGGCTGGCGGTCAACCGGTACGACGTCGTCGTCCTGGACCGGGACCTGCCCGGCATGCACGGTGACGAGGTCTGCGCCCGGATCGTCGCGTCCGAGGACGGCCCGAACGTCCTCATGCTCACCGCGGCGACGACGTTGGGCGACCGGGTCGACGGCCTCCGGCTCGGTGCGGACGACTACCTCGGCAAACCGTTCGACCTCGAGGAACTCGTCGCGCGCCTCCGTGCCCTGAACCGACGCAGCCGGCGACGCCTGCCACCGGTCCTCGAACGCGCCGGGATCCGCCTGGACCCGTTCCGGCGCGAGGCGTACCGCGACGACCGGTACCTGCGCCTGTCGCGGAAGGAGTTCGCCGTGCTCGAGGTCCTGCTGCGCGCCGAGGGCGGGGTCGTCAGCGCCGAGGAGCTGCTCGAGCAGGCGTGGGACGAGAACGCCAACCCGTTCACGAACGCCATCCGCGTCACGATCTCGGGCCTCCGGCGACGGCTCGGCGACCCGGACCCGATCCGCACCACGCCCGGGGTCGGCTACGCGATCGCACCAGTCGCGGCGCGAACTCCGTCCGTGTCCGAGGACCGACCGTGACCGAGCAGCCTCGACGCCTGACGATCCGGCTCCGTCTGACGCTCACCTACACGGCACTCATCCTGCTCACCGGCGGGGCGATGCTCGCCACGGTGTTCGCGGTGCTGGCGATCGTGCCCGGGTACGCGTTCACCGCCGGCCCGTTCCCCTACGGCACGACCCACGACCTCTACACGATCAACGGACGCGACGACGTGTTGCGGCTGTTCCTCATCGTCTCCCTGCCGGCGCTGCTCGTCATCGGCGGCGTCGGGGGTGTCGTGAGCTGGCTCGTCGCCGGCCGACTGCTGCAGCCGCTCCGGCAGATCGCGGCCACCGCCGAACGACTCGACGACCGGAACCTCGACGCGCGCATCGCGGTCGACGGACCCCACGACGAGATCCGCGACGTGGCCGACACGGTGAACGCGATGCTCGACCGCCTGGAGGCGTCCTTCACCAGCCGGTCCCGGTTCACCGCGAACGCGTCCCACGAACTCCGCACCCCGCTGGCGAGCATGAAGACGATGCTGCAGGTGGCGCTCCGGTCGGACCACACGCCCGAGACCGCCCGGACCCTCGATCGGCTGCACACCACGGTCGACCAGATGACCTCGATCACCGCTGCGCTCCTCGAGCTCGCGCGCGGCGACTCCGACCTGACGGCGCGGCCGATCGCACTGCGGAACGAGGTGGCGTCCGCCCTCCGTGCCGTGGACGCCGAGCTGGTCGCCCGCCGTCTCCGTGTGTCGGTGCACCTCGACGACGCGGTCGTCCCCGGTGAACCGGTCCTCGTCCGGCAGCTCGTCGTGAACCTGGTCCGGAACGCCGTCGTGCACAACGTCCCGGCCGGCACGATCGACATCACCGTCACCGCGCAGCCCGACGTGCGGTTGACCGTGGCGAACGACGGCCGACGGATCACCCCTGCCGAGGCGGCGACGCTGACCGAACCGTTCCGTCGACTCGACCGCACCCGCAGCGACGGCAGCGGCTTCGGACTCGGACTCGCGCTGGTCCAGAAGGTCGCGACCGCACACGGCGCGACCCTGGACCTCACGCCACGGAACGACGGCGGCCTGCTGGCCGTCGTGGCCTTCCCGGCCGTGGACGACGAACGGCAGCCCGACCGCGACCGCGAACGCGACTAGACGATGACGACCTGCGCGTGGACGAGGATGTCGTGCAGGTCCGGCCGCAGTGACTCCTGCGAAGACGTCTTGACCTTCACGATGAGCGCGGCACCGGGCTTCGCGAACGCCCGCGCGACGGTCGCCGACCACGAGCCGTCCGAGTTGTGGCCCGCGATCGACAGGAACTGTGCCGTGCCGTCGGTCATCGTCGGCAGGAGCTGCTCCTCGAGCTGCTCGGCGGGCAACCCGGCGGCCGTGAACAGCTGCTCGGTGGCCGCACGGTCACCGATCGACGGGTCGAGGTCGGTGATCCGCTGCTGCACGATCGTCGCGACGGAGCCGTCGGAGTTCGTGTACTCCCGCGTCCCCGTGGCGGGGTCCTCACCGGTCTGCTTCCAGTCAGCGAGGGCGGAGACCTCGAGGCTGAACGCCGGCAGCTTGGTCGTGGAGAGCTCGGCGCCGTCCTCGAAGGTCAGGTTCTCCGGCATCGCGGCGTCGGCCGTCGGCGTCGGCGTCGGCGTCGCTGACGATGCCTTCGACGTCGGGCGCTCACTCGCTGGCGCGGTGCTGCCGGGTCCGGCGCAGCCGGTCATGGCGACGGCGGCGATGAGCGCGGTCGCGCCCGCGATGGTGATCCTGGACGTGATCGACATGTGTTCCCCCTGGTTCCACCGTGCGCCCCGTGCACCGGCGAGTACCCATCCGAGCCTAGAGGTCGAGAACGGTGACCGCGCGCCGGTCGTCTGACACGTGTGGGACGGTCACGACGAAGACCCCCGCTCCCCTGCCGAGCGGCAGCCGGGATCGGGGTCCCTCGACGTTCATCAGCGCTTGAGGTTCGTCAGCTCCTGCAGCACCTCGTCCGAGGTGGTGATGATGCGGGCGTTCGCCTGGAAACCGCGCTGCGCGACGATCAGGTTGGTGAACTCCTGCGACAGGTCGACGTTCGACATCTCGAGCGTGCCGGCGGCCAGCGAGCCGACGCCCGCGGATCCCGGGACGCCGACGGTGGCGGCACCGGAGTTCGCGGTCGCGCGGTAGCCCGACGCGCCGGTCTTCTCGAGGCCCGCCGGGTTGGCGAAGGTGGCGAGGGCGATCCGGCCGACGGCCAGCGAGGCGCCGTTCGAGAACGTACCCATCACGGTGCCGTCCTTCGAGATCGAGTAGCTCTTCAGCGAGCCGGCCTCGTGCCCGTTCTGCGACGAGATCGCCGCGGTGTTCAGCGCGGCGAACCCGGTCAGCTGGGTCATGTCGACCGCGACGCCACCGACCTGCAGGGTCGCACCGCGCGTGATCTTGCCGTCGGCGCCGAACGCGACGGTGCCGGTGGCCGAGGCGCCCTGCCCGTTCGAGGCGGCGACGGTCCACCCGGTGTCGGTCTTCGTGTAGGCGAGCGACAGGGTGTGCTTGGTGCCGTACTGGTCGTAGACGGTGGCGTCGCGGTTGAGCACCTCGCCGGTCTTCGTGTCGGAGGGCAGGTTGCCGGTGACGCCCGCGGTGCTGGTCGCGGTGGCGGGAGCGGCGGCCTGCAGCGGCAGGGTGATGTCGCTCATCTGGCCGCCGTCGTTGACGACGCCGTCCGTGGCCGAGTAGCCCTGGACGATCTTGCCGTCGGAGCTGACCAGGCGGCCGTCGGCGTCGAAGTCGAACGCACCGGCACGGCTGTAGACGGTGTCGTTGCCCAGGCGGGTGACGAAGAAGCCGTCGCCGGAGATCATCAGGTCGGTCGCCTTGCCGGTGGCCTGCGCGGACCCCTGGGCGAAGTTGGTCGAGACGCCGGCGACCTGCACGCCGAGGCCGATCTGCGCCGGGTTCGTGCCGCCGATGCCGGTCTGGGGACCACCGGCACCCTGGGTCATCTGCGACAGGGTGTCCTGGAAGACGGTGGTCGACGACTTGAAGCCGACGGTGTTGACGTTGGCGATGTTGTTGCCGGTGACGTCGAGCATCTCCTGGTGGGAGCGGAGGCCGGAGATGCCGGAGTAGAGCGAGCGGAGCATGGTGCGTCCCTTCGTGGACGAGCAGTGTGTGGGAAGAGGGTGGGGTCAGGAACCGGAGGCGGTGGTGATACCGGAGATCACGTCGAGATCGACCTCCTTCCCGTTCACGGTCACGGTCGGCACGCTCTTGGCGTAGGACACCGCGGTGGCGGTCCCCGTCACGGCCGCGCCGGAGGCGGCGTCGGTGTAGCTGACCTGCTTCCCGACGAGGTTCGCGGCGGCCATCCGCATCTGCAGCGAGAAGTCCTCGTTGGCCGTCGTGGTCTGGTTGGTGACCTGTTCCATCATCGCGAGCTGCGTCTGCTGGCTGATCATCTGGTTCGTGTCCATCGGCGACGACGGGTCCTGGTTGCGGAGCTGCGTCACGAGGAGCTTCATGAAGACCTCGGAGTCCATCGTCTGCGACCGCGACGAGGTCGGGTTGGCGGCGACTGCGGCGGCGGCCGTGGCGGTGTCCACGGAGCCGGTGATCCCGTCGAGTGGCATGGTTCTCGTTCCTTGTCGTGGTGGCCGGTCAGGCGAGGACGTCGAGTCCCGCGGTGCGGACGGTGGTCGGGGCGGACGGGAGGGTCGTGGCGGGGCCGGGACGGGCCTCCCTGTCGGCGGGGTGGTCGGTCTCCCGACCGGTCCCGTCGCGCCCGGCGGTGTCGGCTGCTGCCCGGTCCCGACCGTCGGCGCCGGCGTCGGCCGGGTGGTTCTGCGCCGACAGGTCGAGCGTGGTGCTGCCGCCGGAGTCGCGGCGGAGGTCGGGCAGGATCTGCCGCACCGCGTCGCGGCCGACGTCGGAGGCCGCGAACAGCTCGACGTGCATGCCGTGCCCGGTGACGTGGGCGCGGACGGTGACGGGGCCGAGGGCCTCCGGCGTCAGCTGCACGGTCAGGACGTGCTCGCCGGGGCCGGCGTGCGCGAGGGTGAACAGCGGGCGTGCGAGCTGCTGGGCGACCGGCTGCGGTGCGGCGGGCAACGTCGGGGCGGACGGGGCTGCGGTGGGCGTGCTGCTGACGGGCGCCGCGGTCGCGGGGACGGCAAGGACGACGGGCGCGTCGACGGGCGCGTCGACGGTGCCGGGACCGGCCGGGAGGCTCGCCCCGCCCTGGTCCGCGCCGGCTGCGGTCGGGACGTGGCCGGCCGGGGTGGCGGCCGTCGCGGGCGTGGCGGCGGCGGACTGCGCGCCCGGGAGCGCGGCGGGCGTGTGCTGGACCGCGGGGTGCTGCTCGGACGCGGTCGCCGTCGCTGCTGCTGCTGCTGCCGCGACGGTCGGTCGTCCGGCGGGAGCGGTGGGCTGGGCTGCGGCGGTGGCACCGGACGCGAGGGCAGCCCCGGTCGGTGCCGTGGCCGGAGTCCCGACGACGCCGGCCGCCGGAGCGGTGGACGAGGCGGCGGAAGCCGTCGCGGACGACGATGCGGTCGGGGCCGCCGGAGCCGTGCTCATCGCGGCAGCGACGAGCGACACCGTGTTCAGCAGGGCCGCGTTCGACAGTGCCGGGTTCGACAGCGCTGGGTTCGGCAGGGCCGGTGTCGGGGTGCCGGTCCCGGCGACCGCGGTGGGGTCCGGCGTCTCCGCGGTCGCGTCGTCACCGGTCGTGGCGGTGGCCGCGGGTGTGGCGAGCGTCCCCGCTGCCGGGTCCTGCCCGACGACACCCTGAACGGTGCCCGTACCCGTGGCGGCCAGTGCGGCGGAGACGCCCGGCGTGAGCACGTTCGCGACGGACTGAGCGACGGGCTCCGTCGTGGCGGCATCGCTCGTGACGGCGTCGTCGTCGTCCGTGGCTGCACCGGTCGCGGCAGCCCCCGGGTTCCCGGTCGTCGGCGTGACGAGTCCGGCGGCGCTGCCCGTCGGGCTCATGACCGTCGCAGATGGGGTGCTGTCGTCCCTGGTCGGCTCCGGTCGTCCCCGGTCGCGCTGGCCCGCACCGGACACCGCGGACAGCGCGGCTCCGAACTCGGCGCCGGACCGGGCCTCGGCAGCGCCGGAGCGCTCCCCCGCTCCGCGCGGCCGCATCACAGCCGGTACCGGTGCCGGCGGCGCACCCGTCAAGAGCCCGTTCATGCGGCGCTCCCGGCGAACAGCGACTGCAGCGCGGCCATCTGCATGTCGGTGGCGTTCGTGGCGCTCGGCGCACCGACCGAGCGGGCGACCTGCGGGCCGGAGGTGGCCGCAGCCTCCTGGCCGGACGGCACGATGCGACGGATCGTGGCGATGTCGGAGTCCTTGTACCAGTTGTCGACGATCCGGACGTCCTTGCCGGGGCGCGGGGCGTGCAGGACCTTGCCGTCGCCGACGTAGATGACGATGTGTCCCTCGCCCTTGGGGATGATGAGGTCGCCGGGCTGCGCCTGTGCCAGGGACGGCACCGCGACGCCCATGTCGGCCTGGTCCGGCACGACCCGGGGCATCGTGACGCCCAGGTCCTTGAACACGGTCTGCACCAGGCCCGAGCAGTCCATGCCGGCGCGGGTCTCGCCGCCGAACACGTACGGCACGCCCAGGTACTTCTTCGCCGCGGCGACGACGGCGTCCCCGGTGGCTCCGCTGCCGGTGGCGAGGGTGCCGCGGCCGGCGTCGACGGAGGTGGCGGGTGCAGCGGTGGACGCCGCTCCGGCTCCCGTGGTCCCAGCGGCCGTGGCGGCGGAACCAGCGGCCGTCCCGAGCCCGGAACCCGCTCCGGCTCCGCTCTGGGGCGCGAGGGCGTCCGCGAAGGTGGAGGCGGCCGCGGACGACGCGGCGGCAGACCCCGCGGCGGTCCCCGCGGTGCCGCTCTGCAGCGTCTCGATCTGGCTGCGGATCTCGCTGATCCGCGACAGCACGGCGTCGATGCTCATCGGTGTCCCCCCTCGGTGCGGCGACGGGCCGCGATCTCGTCGAGTGCGTTCTGTTCGGTGCGCAGGTCCTCGGCGGTGACCCGGGTGGTGTGCTGGCCCTCGAGCTTCTCCAGCCCGAGTGCCGAACGGCGTGCGGCGTTGTAGGTCTCCTGCGCCCGGTCGGCGTCGGCGCGGCGGGAGCGGACGACGGCGTCGAGTTCCTCGAGCATCCCCCGGGTCGCCGCACGGGCCGAGGCGACGGCGCTGAGCGTCGCCGCGTCGCTGATCGTCGACGGTTCGTCGTCCAGGGTGCGGCGTGCGGCCATCCGGGCGTCGGCGGCGTCACGGACCCGGCCGTTGGCGTCGGCGAGGGTCGCGGCGGCACGGTCCTGTTCGGCGTGCCGCAGGCGCAGGAGTCCGGCGAGCGGGAAACGGCGGGCCATCAGAGCACCCCTCCGCCGACGCCGAGGGTGCGGACGAGCCCGGCCAGGCGCTCCCACGACCCGGCGGCGGTGACCTGCTCGGCCATGCCCTGCCGGAGGAAGCCGTCGATGGCGTCCTGGTGGTCCACGGCCGCGTCGACGAGCGGGTTCGTGCCGCGCTGGTACGCGCCGACGTCGAGCAGGTCCTGCGCGGCGCGGCGTGCGGCCATGACCTTCCGAAGCGCGGTCGCGGTCGCACGCTGCTCGGGGGTCGTGACCTTCGAGGCGACGCGGGAGATCGACCCGAGGGCGTCGACGGACGGGAAGTGTCCGGTGACGGCGAGCTTCCGGTCGAGCACCACGTGCCCGTCGAGGATGCTGCGCGCAGCGTCGGCGATCGGCTCGTTGTGGTCGTCGCCGTCCACCAGGACCGTGTAGATCCCGGTGACGCTGCCGACCCGGTCGGTGCCGGCCCGCTCGAGCAGTCCGGCGAGCACCGTGAACGTCGAGGGCGGGTAGCCCCGGGTGGCCGGCGGTTCGCCGACGGACAGACCGATCTCACGCTGGGCCATCGCGACGCGGGTGAGCGAGTCCATCATGAGCACGACGTCCTGCCCGGCGTCGCGGAAGGACTCCGCGATGCGGGTCGCGACGAAGGCGGCACGGAGGCGCATCAGCGCGGGCTCGTCGGAGGTCGAGACGACGACGATCGAGCGGGCGAGGCCCGCAGGCCCCAGGTCGTCCTCCAGGAACTCCCGGACCTCGCGGCCGCGTTCGCCGACCAGGGCGATCACGTTCACGGCGGCGTCGCTCCCCCGCGCGATCATCGACAGCAGCGAGGACTTGCCGACGCCGGACCCCGCGAACAGACCCATGCGCTGCCCGCGGCCGACGGTGGTCAGGGTGTCGAGCACCCGGACGCCGAGCTGCATCGGGGTGTCGATCCGGGTGCGGGCCATCGCGTTCGGGGTGTCGTGGTCGAGCGGCACCCAGGCATCCGCGTCGAGCGGGCCGCGGTCGTCGATCGGTCGCCCGAGCCCGTCGAGCACCCGCCCGAACAGGCCGGTGCCGGTCGGCACGAGCACGGGCCGGCCGGTCGAGCGGGCCGGGGTGCCGGCGGTGATGCCGGTGAGTCGGCCGAGGGGCATGCAGCGGACGCCGGTGGCGTCGGTGGCGACGACCTCGACGGCGGTCTGCGGGGCACCCTCGGCGCCGACGGTGATGACCTCGCCGACGTGCGCGTCGAGTCCGGCGATGGTGAGCCCGAGTCCGACGGCGCTCGTCACGGTGCCGACGCGCTGCGGCCGGGCGGCGTGGAGTGCGTCGTCGAGGCCGCGCGGACGCAGCAGGGTCGCGGCGGTCACCGGGTCCCTCCCAACGCGACACGGGCGCGGGCGAGCGCGGCGTCGATCCGTGCGTCGAGCAGTCCGTCGGGCAGGTCGACGACGGCGTCGCCGTCGCGCAGCGTCGGGTCGGCGACGACCGGCACCGGGACGGCCAGGTCAGCGACGGCGGCGGCGTCGGCCGGGCTCAGCCGGACCGCGGTCACGACGGGTGCGGCGGCGACGTCGAGCGCCCGCCGGAGCGTCGCCTCGGCCGCGGCCGACGGGCCGCCGACGACGGTGGGGTCGGTCCGGGAGGCCCGCACCGCGTACCCGACGACGGCCTCGGCCAGGTCGACGGCCGCGCTGGCGACGGACTCCTCGGCGGCGGCGAGCACCGGCGCGACCCGGTCCCGGAGCGCCGCGGCGGCCCGTTCGAGGACGGCGAGCCGGTCGACGACGAGCGACTCGAGGTCGGCGAGTCGAGCGGCGTGCTCGGCGTCCATCCGGGCGCGGATCGCCTCGGTCTCGACGTGCGCGGCCCGGAGCCCGGCGGCGTACCCGGCAGCATGGCCGCGGACGTCGGCGCTGGCGGCGCGGCGGGCCAGGGCGGCGTCGGTGATCACCGGGAACGCCAACGGGGCGAAGGGCTCAGTCAACGAGCTCGTCCTCCTCGGTGCGGTGGACGGTGATGACGCCCTGGGCCTCGAGCTCGCGGACCGAGCGGACGACCTCCGCACGCGCCTCCTCGACCTGCGAGACCCGGACCGGGCCCATCGACTGCAGTTCGTCGTCGAGCAGTTCGCGGTTGCGCTCGGACACGTTCGCGCGGATCGTCTCGACGACCGGCGTGGGCGCACCCTTCATGGCGGTGGCCAGGATCTTCGAGTCGATGCCGCGGAGCACCTGCTGGATGTCGCGCGACTCGAGCTTCACGATGTCCTCGAAGGTGAGCATCCGCGAACGGATGTCCTCGGCGAGTTCCGGGTCACGGGCCTCCAGACCGTCGAGGACGGCCTTCTCGGTGGCGACGTCCGAGCGGTTGATGATCTCGACCAGCGGCGCGATGCCGCCGACGACCTCGACGCTCTCGCGGGGCGAGACGACGGCGCCGGCGCGTGAACGCAGGACGCCGGCGACGATGCCGACGGACTCGGGTGTGGCGGTGCCCATGGTGGCGAACGCCTGCGCGACGTCGGTGCGGACGCGCTCGTCGACGCCGGCGAGCACGGCGCTCGCCTGCGCCGGACCCAGGTGGGCGAGCACGAGGGCGATGGTCTGCGGCAGTTCGCCCTCGAGCAGGGCGATGACCTGTCCGGGTTCGGCGTCGTCGAGGAACTCGAACGACTGGCCGGCCAGGTTGGACGCCAGCCGGTCCATCACGCCGGCCGCACGCTCGGCGCCGAAGGACGCCTCGAGCAGGCCCAGCGCGGTCTCCTTGCCGCCGCGACGGCTGGTCCGGCCGGTGCGGGTCAGGCGGTGGAACTCGCCGAGCGTGCGGTCCACGACCTCGTCGTCGACCCGGCGCATCCGGACGATCTCCTGCGAGATCTCCTCGGCCTCCAGCTCGGTGAACTGCTTCATGACCTCGGCAGCACGCTCGGTGTCCATCTGCATGAGGATCAGCGCGACCTTCTGCGCCCCGGTCAGCGGTCGGTCGGTGCCGGGCGCGGGGACGACGGCGCTCACACCGACGCCCGGTCGTCGAGCAGCCCGCGGAGGAGCTCGGCCGTGCGCTTCGGGTCGCGTTCGGCGAGGGCGGCGATGTCCTGGCGTCGACGTTCCGCGGTGATCTCGTCCGTGGTCAGGACCTCGGTCGGGGCGTCGTCGTGGGGCAGCGCCTGGAGCGCCACGGTCGGGGCGTCGCCGGCGGCGAGTCCGGTGCGGACGTCGGCGGGTTCGACCGCCAGGGGCAGCGGGAACGCCTCGCCGAACGCGTCGAGTTCGCCGAGGTCGACCTGCTCGCGCTGCTGGCGGCGACCGCGTCGGGTCAGGAAGACCATCAGGGCGATGAGGGCCAGGACGATCCCGACGACGATGCCGGCGGTGCGGATCGCCGACCAGAGCGCCTCCTGCTGGTCGGCCTGCTGCTGTGCCTCGAGCGCCTTCGCGGCGTCGTCGGCGGCGCTGGTGTCGAAGTCCATCATCGCGACCTTGACCTGGTCGCCACGGGTCGCGTCGACGCCGGCCGCGTTCGCCACCAGGTCGTTGATGCTCTGCAGGTTGACGCCCTGCACCGACTTCGCCTTGGAGTTCAGTGCGACGGAGATCGTCTGGCGGTCCATCGCCCCGGCCGGGATCTGCGTGGTCTCGGTGGTCTTGTCGACGGCGTTGTTCTTCGTCGCGGACTGGTTCTCGTACCCGCCGTCGCCGGTACCGGTCCCGGTCTTGGCGGTGCCGTTCGGGACGGCGATGTTGTCCGGGCCGAGGACGCCGGTCGCCCCCGCGCCGGCACCGCTCGCGCCGGCGCCGTACTGCTCCTTCGTGGACGACTCGTTGAGCGCCACCGGGCCGGTCGTCGGCGTGGTGAAGGACTCGGTCGTGCGGGTGCCGGAGTTGTCGCTCATGGTGGCGGCGACGACGACGCTGGCGTTGCCCGCGCCGAGCGTGGTGTCGAGCAGGTCCTGGACCTTCTTGCTCGTCGCGGCGTCGTAGTCGGCGGCCTGGTCGGTGCCGGAACCGGTCGCGCCGGTGCCCACGGCCGACAGGGTCTGGCCCTTCTGGTCGACCACCGAGACGTCGGTCGGCTGCATGCCCTCGACCGCGGCACTGGTGAGGTGCACGATCGCCTGCACCTGGTCGGTGTCGAGCTGCGCGCCGTTCTTCGTGGCGATGAAGACGGACGCGGTGGGGTCCTTCTCCTCGGACACGAAGACCGACTTCTTCGGGATCGCCAGCTGCACGCTCGCGGTCTGCACGCCGTCCATCGCGGAGATCGTCTTGGCGAGCTCGCCCTCGATCGCCCGCTTGTAGGTGACGTCCTGCTGGAACTCGGAGCTCGTGACGCCCATCGTGTCGAGCAGCGAGTAGCCGCCCTCGTTCGACGACGGCAGTCCGTTGGACGCGGCCTTGAGCCGCTCCGTGTAGACCTTCGACTGCGGCACGAGGATCGTCGCGCCGCCGTCGGTGAGCTGGAACGGCACGCCGTCGGTGGTGAGCTGGTCGGTGACCGAGCTGGCGTCCGCCGCGGCCAGGCCGGTGAACAGCGGCGCGTAGGACGGCTTGCCGAGCCAGGACGCGAGCGCGATCCCGCCGAGCACGAGCGCTGCGACGCCGATGATCGCGATGGTCCGCTGTGCGGCGGTGAACCCCTTGACGTACGCGCCGAGTCGGCCGAGCACGTTCTGCATGCCGGCGGGCATCAGGCCTGCATCCGCATGATCTCGTTGAACGCGTCGACGCCCTTGTTGCGGACGGCGGCGACGAGTTCGAGGGTGACCTGGGCGCGGGTGGACGCGATCGTGGCGTCGTGGATGTCGTCGAGGTTGCCCGTGACGGCCTTGAGCGCGAGCGTCTTGGAGTCGCTCTGCAGCTGCTGCAGGCCGTCGACCGCGTTGCCGAGGGACGCGGCGAAGCCGCTGCCGCCGGTTCCCTCGGTACCGGAGGTGGCCGAGGTGCCGATGTCGCTGCTCGTCCCGGAGACCGAGGTGAGCGCGTTCGTCATGGCGTTCGTGGTGACGCCGTTCACGCCGTCGATGGGCATCAGTTCTTCCCGATCTGCAGTGCCGCCTCGTAGGCGGTCTTGGCACGGTCGACCACGGCGGCGTTCGCCTGGTAGCCGCGCTGGGCCATGATGAGGTCCGCCATCTGCGTCCCGAGGTCGATGTCCGGCATCCGGACGTAGCCCTCGGCGTTCGCGAGCGGGTTGTCCGGGTCGTAGGTCACGCGTCCCGCGGCGCTGCCGAACGCGGCGCCCTTGACGTAGGCGCCGGAGACGCCGTTGCCCTCCTGGACCTCGACGTAGCGGGCCTGGAACGCGGAGTCGTCCATCGAGCGGACGGTGTTGACGTTGGCGATGTTGTCGGAGATCGCGTCGAGCCACTTCCGGTGCACGGTCATGCCGGTGCTCGCGATGCCGATCGCGTCGAAGGTCGTCACGAGTTGGTCCGCATCGCCGCACGGACCTGGGTGAGCTCGGAGTTCATCGCCTGCGTCGCGAACTGGTACCGCAGCACGGTGTCGACGTTCGAGAGCGTCTCCTCGTCGAGGTTGACGTTGTTGCCGTTCGTGTTCGTCGGCTCGAGGCTCCGCGCGACGGTCGGCGCGGTGTGGCCGTTGCCGTCGACGACGGACTTCGCGAGCGCGTCCTCGAACTGCACCTTCTCGGCGTGGTAGTTCGTGGTGTTGATGTTCGCGATGTTGTTCGCGATGACGCGCTGGCGCATCGACAGACCGTCGAGTGCGCTCTGCAGCGCGGCCGACGTCACGGAGTCGAGCACGGATGGGTCCCCTCGTCGGGCGCCGTCCGGGGGACGTCGCCGTGGCGGTGGTGGCCGATCCGTGGCCGGGTGGTCGAGCGATCCGTGCTCGACAGGGGCTATCGGCGGCGGTCCCGAGCGGTGTTAGCGCTCGCCCCGAACGGGGGCCGGTGCGCCGGCTACGCGCTGGCGTCGAGGTAGACGGCGGCCTGCGGGGTGCGCGTGGCGTCCACCGCGCGGAGCGCACCGAGGTGCTCGAGCGTCACCCGTCGGGCGTCCTCGACGGCGGTGATCCGGTCGCGCTGCGCGGCGAGCAGCCGGGAGGCACGCCCCACCAGGTCGCGCGGGACCGGTCCCAGCCCGGTCGGCGCGGACCAGGGGGTCGCGGTGCCCGCGGTGGTGCCGTCGACGGTCGTGTCGGTGCCGGTCGCGTCGGTGTCGGTCGTGTCGGTGCCGGTCGTGTCGTCGAGGGTCGCTTCGAGGTCGGCGAGGGCCGCCTCCCAGCGGGCGTGCGCCGTCGTGTCCCCGGCGGACAGAGGTGCCTCGGCGTCAGGCGACACCGAGCGCCCCGCCCGCGGTGTGCTGCGGCGCGACCGGGGTCGCCGGCAACGCGGCCGCGGCGTCGTGCCAGGCCTGGCGGAGCGGGTCCAGGATCCGGATGCAGTCACGGGTGGCCTGGACGTCGCGGTGCACGTTCGCGGTGATGAGCGACGTCGACGCGTAGTTGTAGACGGCGAGCAGTCCCTCGCCGCCGTCCCACACGTCGATCTTCAGCGTCGAGGACAGCTCCCCGACGATGGCCTGCGCGTGCAGGAGCTGCTCGCGGGCGGCGTCCCAGTCGGCGGCGACCTGGGCGCTCTCGGCCCGGTGCAGGTCGAGCAGCAGCCGGTCGTAGAGCATCGTGACGAGCTGGGCCGGCGTCGCCGACAGCACCGCCTCGTTCGTGTACTGGGCGCGGCGCTGGTCGGTGACGGTGCGGGGCTTCGCGGCCTGCCGGAAGGCGGCGGACCCGCTGAGGTCGAAGGCGTTCATGACGGTTCTCCTACGGCTCACTTGGACAGCGACGAGAGCTGACCGGCGAGCCAGCTGGACTGCGACTGCAGTTTGCTGAGGCTGGTCTCGAGCGCGGCGTACTGCGTCTGCAGCGTCGCCCGGCGCATCGTCAGTCGGTCGGTCCACGAGTCGATCTGCGTGTTGAGGTCCTTGACCACGGACTGGTTCCCCGTGATCGCGGTCGTGATGGAACCGGTGTACTTGTCGCTCGCGGCGGTGGCGGCGTCCGAGACGGCCTGCGCGACACCGGACATGATCGCCTGCGTGCCGGCGGGGTCGGCGGCCAGGGCCTTCTGGAACGCGGCGGCGTCGAAGTCGAAGTCGCCGTCCTTCGAGATGACGATGCCGATCGACGACGGTGACTTCCCGTTGACCGGGGTCGACATCGCACTGGTCAGCCGCTGGACGGCCGACCGCGTGGTGGCGTCGCCGAGCAGGACACCGGCGGTGGTGCTCGTCGTCCCGCTCGTGGGACTGGTCGTGCTCGTCACACCGGTGTTCGACGAGTAGTACGACGTGACCGCGTTGAGCGCGTCGACGAGCCCGGAGGCCACGGCCTGCGCCTTGGTGCTGTCACGACCGACCGTCACCGTGGTGGGGTCCGTCGACACCTTCGACACCGTGACGCTGACGCCGGGCAGCAGGTCGGCGAACGTGTTCGTCCCACTCGTGATGGTCTGCGCCGCAGCCGTCCCGCCCCAGAGCGTCACCGATGCGTCGGAGGCCCGGGTGACGACGGCCGCACCGGGCTCGGCGAGCACGTCGGTCGCGGTGCCCGCGGTGACGTCCGCGGCGGTCCCGCGGTGCAGGGTG
Organism: Curtobacterium sp. PsM8; assembly: GCF_030433875.1. Classification (NCBI taxonomy): domain Bacteria; kingdom Bacillati; phylum Actinomycetota; class Actinomycetes; order Micrococcales; family Microbacteriaceae; genus Curtobacterium; species Curtobacterium sp. PsM8. Next base: position 27,974 of record NZ_JARUXD010000037.1, read on the forward strand.
AACCCGTTCGCGGCGCCCGTCGCGGTGCTCGTCAGCTGCAGTCGGTAGAGCTTGGTGCCGCTGGCGTCGGTCCCCGCGGCGACCTTCGTGGCGGTGACCCCGGCCGCGGAGCCGTTGATCGCCGTCACGGTGTCGTCGAGCGAACCCGATGCCGGCGTCACGGTGGTGCTCGTACCGTCCGGCTTCGTGAACGTCAGCGCCGACGCGGTGTCCCCCCAGGACGACATCGCGGCGGTGACTCCGACCTGTGCGGCGGCCGTCTGACCGACCGTGAAGGACACGGCGCCGGCGGTGGCGGTCGCACTCGCCGAGACGGTGGCGTTCGCGGCGCTCGACGACGCCGTGAAGAGGTCGAGCGAGCCGGGCTTCGCGGCGGCCGCGGCCTTGGTGGCCAGGGACTGCACGAGCCCGTTGATGGTCTGCAGCGACGAGATGAAGGAGTTGGTCGTGGTGACCTTCGCCTTGAGCAGCGTCTGCGGGACCTGTTCGACGCTCATCAGCGAGTTGATGAGGTCGGTGGTCTTGAGCCCGGAGACCAGACCGTCGATCGCGAGCGAGCTGCTCGTCGCGGACGTGGTGGACATCGCTGGCTCCCCGGTGGTCGGCGGCTCGGAGGACGGGTGGACCGACCAGGATCAGTCGGCAGGGGTGGACGCCACCACCGGGGAGCACCCGAACGGCTCCGCGGTGGTGGCGACCGGTGCGACTAGCGGAGCAGCGACAGGACGCCCTGCGTGCTCTGGTTCGCCTGCGCGAGCATCGACGTGCCGGCCTGGCTGAGGATGTTGTCGCGCGTGTACTTGACCATCTCCTCCGCCATGTCGACGTCGGTGATGCGGGACTTCGCCGCGGTGAGGTTCTCCTTGGCCACGTTCGTCACGTTGATGGCGTGGTCGAAGCGGTTCTGGATCGCACCGAGGTTGGAGCGAGCCGACGAGACGAGGGCGATCTGCTTGTCGATGAGCGTGATCGATGCCTGTGCCTTGTCGGCCGTGTCGAACGCGACGCCGCCGGTGACGGTCGAGCCGGGGGTGCCGGCCGCGACACCGGTGCCCGGTGCCTTCACGTCGACGCTGCCACCGTTGTTCGCGGTGACGGTGATGCCGGTGCCGGCCCCGTTGGCGTCCTTGTCGACGGTGACGGAGAAGTTCGCCGCGAAGTTCGCGTCGGCCTTCAGCGCGTCGGCGTAGCCCTGCACGCTCGTGAACGTGCCGGCGACACCGAGGTCCGCCGTCGTGACGCTGGTGGTCTCGCCGCCGTTGCTGACCTGGAACGTCGCCGCGCCGGCGACCTTCGAGATGTCGGCGATCTTGAAACCGGTGCCGGTCGAGGTCGCGCCACCGGCGAGGTTGTCGACGATGTTCTGGACGTTCGCACCCTTGAGGTCGACAGCGATCTGGCTGTCGGTACCGGCGTTCGCGCCGACCTGGAACTTCAGCGTCGCGTTGCTGTTGAGCAGCGAGGTGCCGTTGAAGTTCGTCGACGACGCGATGCGGCCGAGCTCCTTCTGGAGCTGGTCGGACTCGGTCTTGATCGCCGCACGCGACGTGTCGTTGTTCGAGTCGTTGCCGGCCTGGACGGCCAGGTCGCGCATGCGCTGGAGGATCGAGTGGGTCTCGGTGAGGCCACCTTCAGCGGTCTGCACGACGGAGATGCCGTCCTGCGCGTTGCGGGCGGCGACCGTGAGGCCACCGACCTGGGACTTCAGTCCCTCGGAGATCGACAGACCGGCAGCGTCGTCGGCAGCACGGTTGATGCGGAGGCCGCTCGAGAGCTTCTCGAGGGACTTCGACAGGTCGTTCTGCGTCGCGTTGAGGTTCCGGTACGTGTTGAGTGCCGAGAGGTTGGTGTTGATGGACATACCCATGATGTGTTCCTCCGTGAAACTGGGCCGATCGTCAGTCCGTCCGTGGGCTGACATGTGTCCCTCTCGGCCGTGTTGCCGGAGGCGTTAGACGATCCGTCGGACGATTTCGCCGCCGTCGGACCGTCGGACGGTCAACTGGCCGCGACCCGCCCGACCGCGGTCGCGTCCTGCACCGCGCGGGTGATGCCGGCGGCGGCGTTCGTCGCGACGCGGGCGAGGTACGCGCTCCGTCGGGCCGCGGTGGTGCGGGACGCCGGCTCGGGGGCGAGCCCGCCGTCGCCGTAGTGCTCGGCGAGACCGTCACGGAGCAGGCGCATCGCTTCCGACCGCTGCTGCGAGACGGCGGAGTGGGTGATGCCGAGCTCGGCCGCGACGTCGGTGACGGTGCGGTCGCCGAAGTACACGGCCTCGACGATCAGGCGCATCCGGTCGGGCAGCGCCTGCACGGCGGCGACCAGGTAGCGACGCTTCTCGGCCTCGAGCAGGTCCTCGCCTGGCAGCGGCAGGTCGGCGGCCACCGTGTCGTGGACGGTCTCGTCGATCGGGCTGACGGTGCGGGCGGCGTCGGTGAGCGCGTCGACCGCGGTCTGGCGGTCGACACCCATCGCGTCGGCGATCTCCTGCGGGGTGACGCGACGTCCGAGACCGGCGGAGAGCGCCTCCTGGGTGGCGAGGGTCTCGCGGATGCGCTTCCGGGTGCCGCGGCTGGCCCAGTCGCCGGCGCGCAGGTCGTCGGCGATGGCACCGGTGATGCGGGTACGGGCGTAGGCGCCGAACGGCACACCGAGGGTCGGGTCGAAGGCGTCGGCGGCCTGCACCAGGGCGACGGAGCCGACCTGTCCGAGGTCGTCGCGGCTGAGGTGTGTGGCGCGGGCGCAGGTCTCGGCGACGATGTAGCCGACGAGCGGCAGGTGCTCGACGATCATCGCGTTGCGTGCGGTGCGGTCCATGGTGTTCCCCTGGTCGTCCTGTGTGGCTGACCCGTCCGTGGGCATGACGAACGCCGGCGTCGGGACCGCCGGGTACGTCGGAGAACCGCGGGGGTCCGTCCCCGCGGTGCGCTCGTGCCTGGACGCGAGCCCTGGACACGAGTCGGGGTTGTCCCCCGGTGCTGATCTCGAACCTATCGGCTGCCTGAGTGCTCAGGGAGTCCCTCTCCGTACCCAGTGCGGGGGTGGGTACACCCCAGCCCTGTCCTCACTTCGGCGGACATCGGACAGTTTGTCCCCCGATCGGAGGACGTGGGCGCCGGCGCTTACGCCTTGGCCGTCCCCGTCGATAACTCCTGGTGACCGCAGCCGGCGGTCGCCTGATCCCGGAGGGAGCTGATGAGCGTGAACGACCTGTCCGCCGTCCTGTGGCGCGAACGCGAATTGCTCGAACTGCTCACGTTCAAGCTCGAGGAGGAGCAGCTCCTGCTCGCCGCCGGGCGCTCCCGGTGGATCTCGCACGCCAGCCGAGAGGTCGAGCAGGTCCTCGACCGGCTCCGCTCCACCGGTCTCGAGCGCAGCGCCCAGAGCGCCGCCGTCGCCGAGGAGTGGGGCATGCCCTCCGACGCTCCGCTCCGCGAGGTCGTCGCCGCTGCCCCGTCCGGCCCGTGGGGCGAGATCCTGGCCTCCCACCTCGCCGCGATGCTCGAGCTCACCACCCGCATCGGTTCGCTGCGGGACGAGAACGACCGCTTCCTCCGCGTCGCGGCCCAGGCCACGCAGGAGACCCTCGCCGGCACCGTGACGGACGCCGACACCTACGACGCCAGCGGCTCGTCCGGCACAGCCACCGACGGCGCACGGCTCTTCGACGGGAACCTGTAGCGATGGTGAGCACCTTCGGCTCCCTGCAGACCGCGTACTCCGGCCTCAGCGCGGCCCGCGCCGGCCTCGACGTCACCGGCCAGAACATGGCGAACGTCGGCACCACCGGCTACACCCGGCAGCGGATCGTCCAGACCGAGGTCGGCGCACCCGCTCAGACCGGCTTCGTCCGCGGCACCGCGGCGCTCGCGGGGCAGGGCGTGTCCGTCGACGCGATCGCCCGGCTGGCGTCCTCGACGCTCGACACCCGCGTCCGCTTCTCGGCCGGCGCCGCCGCGTACGCCGACACCCGCGCCACCGCGCTCGACCAGCTCGAGACCGGCCTGCACGAGCCCGGCGCCGACGGACTGTCCGCGAAGCTCGACGGCCTCTGGTCCGCCTGGAGCGACCTCGCGACGCACCTCGACGACCCGGGCTCGGCCAGCGCCCTGATCGGCGCGGCGAAGACGGTCGCCACCGCCCTGTCCGCCGGCTCGTCCGCGATCGACGCGCAGTGGTCCGCCACCCGCTCGGCCCTCGCCACGCAGGTCGGCCAGCTCAACGACGCCGCGAAGCAGGTCGCCGACCTCAACGGGGCGATCCGCACCGCGGTGGCGTCCGGCGGCACCGCGAACGAGCTCCTCGACCAGCGCGACCAGCTGACCGAGAAGATCGCGACCCTCACCGGTGCGTCCGTCCGCGACAACGGCGACGGCACGGTCGACGTCGTCATCGGCGGGAACCCGCTCGTGCAGGGCACCACCGCCCGTGGCGTGACGCTCGACGGCCCGCCCACCCTCGGCGCGATGACCACGACGACGGACACCGGGCAGCCGTCGGCCCCGTCCCTCAGCTGGGTCGGCGGCTCGGTCGGTCCGGTCGCCCTCGGTGGCGGTTCGATCGCCGGCGGCCTGTCACTGCTCGCTCCGGCGAACGACGCCCACACCGGTGGTGCCCTCGCCGAGGCCTCCGCCGCGTACGACCGCGTCGCGACCGGCCTCGCCACGACCGTCAACGCCCGGCACGCCACCGGCACGACCCCCTCGGGTGCGACCGGGACCGCGTTCTTCGCCCTCGCCGCCGGGGTCCCCGCCGCACAGGGGCTGTCCGTCGTCCCCACCGACGGCTCCGGCCTCGCGACGCGGAGCGCCACCGGCCAGTTCGACGCCTCGGTGCTCACCGCCATCGCGGGCATCGGCTCGGGTGCCGGAGGCCCGGACGCGACCTGGGCGACGTTCGTGACGGGGGTGGGCAGTGCCTCCCGGACGGCGTCGTCGGAATCGACGCTGACCGGACTCGCCCTGACCAACGCGCGCACCCAGCAGCAGTCGAGCGCCGGCGTCGACATGGACGAGGAGAACGTCTCGCTGCTCGCCTACCAGCACGCCTACCAGGGCGCGGCGCGGGTCCTGACCGCCGTCGACGAGATGCTCGACACCATCATCAACCGCCTCGGCCTCGTCGGGAGGAGCTGACCGTGATCACCCGTGTGACCACCCAGATGACCATGGCCGCCGCGCAGGCGCGGCTGCAGGCCGGAGCCGCGAAGGTCGCCGACCTCACCGACCAGGCGACCACGCTCAAGGCGATCCGGAAGCCGTCCGACGACCCGGCCGGCACCGCGACCGCGATGCAGGTGCGCAAGGAGCAGGCGCAGGCCGCGCAGCACGCCCGCAACGCGGACGACGCCGTCGGCTGGCTCGCCACGACCGACACCGCGCTCGCCGACGTCGGGAACGTGCTCGGCAAGGTCCGCGACCTCACCGTGCAGGCCGCGAGCGACGGCACCATGAACCCCACCGCCCGCGACGCCTTCGTCAAGGAGCTGCAGGGGCTCAAGGCCGACCTGCTCAGCACCGCGAACACGAAGTACGGCACCCGGTCGGTGTTCGCCGGGTCCTCCCCCGCCGGCGCCGCCTACGCCGCCGACACCACGTGGGCCGGCAGCGCGAGCACGAGTGTCACCCGCGCGATCGGCACCGGTGAGCAGGTCCGCGTCGACACCGACGGCAGCGCCGTCTTCGGGACCGGTGGCTCGTCGGTCTTCGCACTCCTCGACGGCATCGTCGCCGACCTGCAGGCAGGCACGAACGTGAACCCACGACTCACCCAGATCGACGCCGCCCAGCTCGCCGTCCGCGGCGCCCAGGCCGACGTCGGCGTCCGACACTCGGCCGCGCTGTCCGCGCAGGACGCGCTGAAGACGCTGTCCACCACCCTGGAGGGCCGCCGCTCCGGTGTCGAGGACAAGGCCCTCGCGCAGGCCGTCCTCGACCTGCAGGTCCAGAGCACCAACTACCAGGCAGCCCTCGCCGTCACCGCGAAGGTCCTGCAGCCGACCCTGATGGACTACCTCCGATGAGCATCGACCTGACCTTCCCCGTCGCACCGTTCGGCCTCGAGCCACTGCGCTCCTTCACGCTCGACGTCGTCGACGGCGCCGAGGGCCTGTTCACCCTCGTCGGCTCGGGCACCACCGACGCCGGGGTGGACGCCCCGCGGCTGTACCTGCTCGACGCCGCGGTGCACCTGCCGGACTACGCACCGCTGCTGACCGACGAGCAGGCTGCCGGCATCGACCTGACCCGTGCCGAGGACGCGATGCTGCTCGTCGTCGCGAACCCCGACGCCGCGGGCACCACCGTCAACCTGCTCGCGCCGGTCGTGGTGAACGCCCGGACCGGCGTCGGCGCGCAGTGCATCCTCGAGGACCAGGACCTGCCGCTCCGCGCGGAGCTCGCCCGCAGCTGAGCGGACGACGGCGGTGCCGCCCAGCGTCCCCGGGCACCCCACGGGTAGCGTCGATCACATGTCCAGCTCCCCGAAGGACCACGACGCGATCGTGCCCCTGCCGCCCGCACCCGTGCAGTCCGCCACCACGCCCGACGGCCAGCGCGTCCAGACCGACGCCCCCGCCTGGAACGGCTGGCTCGACCGGGCGATCTCGGTCCAGCGTCCGGCCGTCGTCGCCCACGTCGCCCGGGTCCGTCGCCGTCACCCCGACGTCTCGCCCGCCCAGGTCATCGAGATCCTGGAACGCCAGTACCTGACCGCCGTGACGTCCGGCGGTGCCGCGGTGGGTGCCAGTGCGGTCATCCCCGGCGTCGGCATGATCGCGAGCCTCGGGCTGAGCGGCGCCGAGACCGTCGGCTTCCTCGAGGCCAGCGCGCTCTTCGCCCAGTCCGTCACCGAGGTGCACGGCATCACCGTCGAGGACCCCGAGCGCGCCCGGGCCCTGGTCATGGCGATGATGCTCGGCGCACCGGGCACACAGCTCGTCAAGCAGCTCGCCGGCCAGGCCGGGGGCGGTCAGGGCCGCACCGCCTTCTGGGGTGAACTCGTCACCTCGTCGCTGCCGAAGTCGGCGATCAGCGGCATCGGCGGCAAGCTCCGGGCCTCGTTCGTGAAGCGCTTCCTGACCCGTCAGGGCAACTCGGTCCTCGGCCGCGCGATCCCGTTCGGCATCGGCGCGGTGGTCGGCGGGCTCGGCAACCACGCGCTCGGTCGCAAGGTCGTGCAGTCCTCACGCAGTGCGTTCGGCCCGCCGCCTGCGCACTTCACGGTCGTGCTCGAGCCCTCCGGCGGGAAGACCGCGAAGGAACCGAAGCCGCTGAGCAAGCGGCAGCAGCGTGCCCTGGACCGCGGTCGCGGCCACTGACGCTGCGCGCACCACGTGACGGACGGGAGGCTCCCCACCAGCTGGTGGGGAG
>NZ_JARUXD010000038.1:0-35079 GCF_030433875.1 Curtobacterium sp. PsM8
GGCCGGGGGGCGGCCTCGCCGCCGGGGGGCGGGCCCCCCACCCCACCCGGGGGCGGGGGGCGCCCCCCCCCCCCCGGCCCCCCGGCGGGGCCCCGGGGCCCCGGGGCCCCGGGGCCCTCCCGTCGTTCCGTCGGTAACGGTTTTGACAATCGTTCTCATGTGGCGCTAGCGTCGTCACCATGCACACCCGCCTCCTCGCCCTGCCGCTCGTCGTCGGCGCCGCCGCGCTCGCCCTCACCGGGTGCGCGACCTCACCCGCCTCGTCCGACTCCGGAGACGGCAAGGTCCGCGTCGTGGCATCGACCAACGTCTACGGTTCGATCGTCGAGCGCATCGGCGGCGACCACGTCGACGTCACGAGCATCCTCGAGGACCCGTCGCAGGACCCGCACTCGTTCGAGTCGAGCGCGAAGACGCAGCTCGCGGTGTCGAAGGCCGACCTGCTCATCGAGAACGGTGGTGGCTACGACGACTTCATGACGACGCTGTCCAAGGCCGCCGACACCAAGGCGCCGACGATCAACGTCGTGCAGCTCTCCGGCCTGCAGAAGTCCGGCGACACCGAGTTCAACGAGCACGTCTTCTACAGCTACCCGACGATGGTGAAGCTCGTCGCGGACGTCGCCGAGCGGCTCGGCAAGCTCGACAGCGCGGATGCCAGCACCTTCCAGGCGAACGCGAAGACCCTCACCGGCAAGCTCCAGGAGCTCGAGTCCCAGGTCGCCTCGGTCGAGAAGACCGTCGACGGCGAGAAGGTGGCTTACACCGAGCCCGTGCCCGGGTACCTCTTCGACGCCATGGGCCTCGACAACGTGACGCCGGAGGCCTTCTCCGAGGCGATCGAAGAGGGCGACGACGTCCCGCCGGGCGCACTCAACGACACCCTCAAGCTCTTCACGAGCGGCGAGGCGAAGCTGCTGGCCGTCAACGAGCAGACCTCGAGCGCCGAGACCGAGCAGGTCCAGAAGGCGGCCGAGAAGGCGGGCATCCCGGTGGTCGGTGTCACGGAGACGCTCCCGAAGGGGGAGGATTACGTCTCGTGGCAGCAGGCGAACATCGACGCGGTGACGGCGGCACTGAAGCAGTGACGACGACCCTCCAGGATCCGGACCGAGCCGCCACTGCCGAGCGCAGTGGCGGCTCCGCCGTGCTCGCGCTCCGGGACGCCGGGCTCGCCTACGGCAGCCGTCGGCTCTGGGACGGGCTCGACCTCGACGTCCAGCCCGGCGAGTTCGTCGCCGTGCTCGGGCCGAACGGCGCCGGCAAGACCTCGCTGCTCCGCACCGTCCTCGGCCAGCAGCGCCTGACGAGCGGGTCGATGTCGTTCCTCGGTCGCCCGGTCCGTCGCGGTCACCGGAGGATCGGCTACATCCCGCAGCAGCGGCTGATGGACTCGGGCACCCCGTTGCGCGCCCGCGACATGATCGCGCAGGGCGTCACCGGGCACCGCTGGGGCATCCGACCCGAACGCCGTGCCGAACGCGAACGCATCGACCGGATCGTCGACGAGGTCGGCGCCACCGCGTTCGCCGACGCCCCGGTCGCCGAGCTCTCCGGCGGCGAGCAGCAGCGCACCCGCGTCGGCCAGGCCATCGCCGCCGACCCCGCACTGCTGCTCTGCGACGAACCCCTCATCTCGCTCGACCTCCGGCACCAGCGTGGGGTGACCGAGCTGATCGACGGGCAGCGTCGACAGCAGGGCGCCGCGGTGCTCTTCGTCACCCACGACGTGAACCCGATCCTCGACGTCGTCGACCGGGTCCTCTACATCGCCGGCGGACGCTTCCGGATCGGCGCCCCCGACGAGGTCCTGCGCGCCGACGTCCTCAGCGACCTGTACGGCACGCCCGTCGACGTCGTCCGGACCATGGGCCGCATCGTCATCGTCGGCGCGAGCGACGCCCACGACACCGCGGGCGACGGGCACCACCACTGCGAGCCCGGTCCGCACACCACCACCCCGGACGAAGGACGGATCTGATGGACATCTGGTCGACCGTCTTCTCGTTCCAGGACTACGGCGAGCTGCTCGTCCTGGTGCGCAACTCGATCATCGCGGGCGCGGTGCTCGGCGTCGTCGGCGGGCTCATCGGCCCGTTCGTCGTCGCCCGGAACATGCCGTTCGCCGTGCACGGCATCAGTGAGCTGTCGTTCGCCGGGGCCAGTGCGTCGCTGCTCCTCGGCGTCAACGTCGTCAGCGGGTCGGTCGTCGGGTCCCTCGTCGCGGCGCTGCTCATCGGCCTGCTCGGCAGCCGGGCCCGCGATCGGAACTCGATCATCGCCGTGCTCATGCCGTTCGGGCTGGGCCTCGGCATCCTCTGCCTGGCGCTCTACAAGGGCCGGGCGGCGAACAAGTTCGGACTGCTCACCGGGCAGATCGTCTCGGTCGACAACCCGCAGCTCGGCATGCTCGTCGCGATCGCCGCCGTCGTGGTCCTCATCCTCGTGGTCATCTGGCGTCCGCTGATGTTCGCCTCGGTGGACCCCGACGTCGCCGCGGCCGCCGGCATCCCGGTCCGGACGCTCGGGCTGGTGTTCATGCTCGCGCTCGGACTGGCCACCGCGGTGTCGGTGCAGATCGTCGGAGCGCTGCTGGTGCTCTCGCTGCTCGTGACGCCGGCCGCCGCCGCACTGCGGGTGACGGTGAACCCGGTCCTCGTGCCGGTGCTCTCCGTCGTCTTCGCCGTGACCTCGGTCGTCGGCGGGATCCTCCTGGCCCTCGGCGGCGGCCTGCCCATCAGCCCGTACGTCACCACCATCTCGTTCCTCATCTGGGTCGTCTGCCGGGTGCTCGGCGCCCGGAAGGAGCGCCGTGGACGCGACCGCGTGTCGGCGCGGGAGCAGCACGTCGACGGCGGGACGAGCCTCCCGACCGCACCGAAGCAAGGAGTCGCAGCATGAACGCCGTCCAGAAGCCACGACGCAACACCTGGCAGCGCGAAGCGGTGCGCGGGGCCCTGTCCGAGACCGAGGGGTTCGTCAGCGCGCAGTCGCTGCACGCGCACCTGCGGGACGGTGGCTCCACCATCGGCCTGGCGACCGTCTACCGGGCACTCTCCGACCTGGCCACCGAGGGCGACGCCGACTCGCTGCAGCAGGACGGCGAGTCCCTCTACCGGGCCTGCACCACCGACAAGCACCACCACCACCTGATCTGCCGCGTCTGCGGACGGACCGTCGAGATCCAGGCCGACCCGGTCGAGGAGTGGGCGCGTGCGACCGCCGCCGCGAACGGTTTCTCGAACGCCAGTCACGTCGTCGACGTGTTCGGCGAATGCGCCGAGTGCACCGCCCGTGCCGCTGTCCGAGGTGGCGCGTAGTCTCCGCGACATGCACGTGATCCTGGTCCCCGGGTTCTGGCTCGACGCGAGCGCGTGGGACGACGTCGTCCCGGTCCTCCGAGCGGCGGGGCACACCGTCGACGCCGTCACCCGCCGTGGGTCGACGCTCGACGAGCAGGTCGCGGACCTGGTCGCCCGGGTCGACACCGCCCCGGAACCCGTCGTGCTCGTCGGCCACTCCGGAGCCGGTCCGATCGCGTACATGGCCGCCGACCAGCGGCCGGACCGGGTCCGGCACCTGGTCTACGCCGACAGCTTCCCCGGACCGGACGGCGGCTGCGTCAACGACGAACTGCCGGTCGTCGACGGGCAGGTGCCGCTGCCGTCGTGGGACATCTGGGAGGCGGCGACCCTCCGCGGCATGACCCCGGAGATCCGCGCCGACGTCGAACGGCGGGCGGTCCCGGAACCCGCGCGGGTCACCTCGGACCGGTTCCACTACGCCGACCCCGCGCGGCACCGGATCCCGGCGACCGTCATCACGTGCGAGATCGCCCCGGACGAGCTGGCCAGCATGGTCGCGGACCACCAGGTGTGGGCCGCCGAGCTCGTGGCGACCGAGGAGCTCGAGATCGTCGGGCTGCACACCGGGCACTGGCCGATGTTCACGGCGCCGCAGGAGCTCGGTGCGCTGATCGTGCAGGCGCTGGCGCCCCGCCCGACCGACGGGGTCTGAAACGCCGGCATCGCTCCCGGCTCCTGGCTCCCGGCTGCCGGCTCGCGTCCTCCGGCGCCTCGCCCGGTCGGGAGGCCCGGCTTGCGACGCGCCCGGCCGTCGCGTAACGTGGGCCGCTGGTTCTCCGCGCCTGCGCGGAGTGCCCGTTGTTCTGCCCTCCGACCGTCGCGGACGCCGCGGTCGCGTGGTACCGGATCCGAGCCTCCTGGCCCGGATGTGCTGACCCAGGTCGACCTCGTCGATCCGGACCGCCGCCGGTCTGGGCGGTGCGCACACCCCCTCGCCGGGCTCCTCGCCCAGACGATCCGTCTGGTGCCGACTGTCCAGCGCGTGTGCACCAGGCAAGTGACCTTGGGTGCAGCCGATCGGCTGCACGGTATTCATCAGGAGGAAACCATGGCTGCAGTGTGCCAGGTGACCGGCGCCGTTCCCGGCTTCGGTCACAACATCTCGCACTCGCACCGTCGGACGAAGCGTCGCTTCGACCCGAACGTGCAGAAGAAGACCTACTACGTGCCGTCGCTGCGTCGTAACGTGACGCTCAACGTCAGCGCCAAGGGCATCAAGGTGATCGATGCTCGCGGTATCGAGTCCGTCGTGGCGGGCATCCTCGCCCGTGGGGAGAAGATCTGATGGCGAAGCGCGGTCAGGACATCCGTCCGATCATCAAGCTCCGTTCCACTGCGGGCACTGGGTTCACCTACGTGACCAAGAAGAACCGCCGGAACAACCCCGACCGTCTCGTGCTGAAGAAGTACGACCCGGTGGTCCGCAAGCACGTCGACTTCCGTGAGGAGCGCTAGGCCATGGCGAAGAAGAGCAAGATCGCGAAGAACAACCAGCGCGCCGTCATCATCGAGCGCTACGCCGAGCGTCGCCTCGAGCTGAAGAAGGCCCTCGTCGACCCGAACGGCACCGACGAGTCCCGCGAAGCGGCCCGCGTCGGCCTGCAGAAGCTGCCCCGCGACGCGTCGCCGGTCCGCTACCGCAACCGTGACGCCATCGACGGTCGCCCCCGTGGCCACCTCGGTGAGTTCGGCATCAGCCGTGTCCGCTTCCGCGACATGGCCCACCGTGGCGAGCTCCCCGGCATCACGAAGAGCTCCTGGTAAGCACCAGTCCCACCGGCGCCCCTGCGACCTCTCGAGGTCGTGGGGGCGTCGTCGTTGTCCGGGGGACGTCATCCGCCGACTCCGGGCAGCACCACGGTCGTCACATCCGTCACATCAGCCACTCCTGTCCCTCGGGAGGCCCGGAAAACCGGGCGAGTCGACCGGAAACCCCGGAACCGGCTGGTAGGTTCATCAGCGGTTCCCCGGGCCCTCGGTCCGGTCGGGCCCACCGCTCGGGGCAACCGTCCCGCAGCATCCGGACGTTCCGCGTCCGACCCATACGCAAGAAGTCCGAGGAGGACATCCAATGGCTGACAAGTCACTGAACCGCACCGAGCTCGTCGCTGCCGTCGCCGCCGAGTCCGGCCAGAGCCAGGCCACCGTCAACGGCGTCGTCGACGCGCTCTTCGCCGTCGTCGGCAAGTCCGTCGCGGACGACACCAAGGTCACGATCCCGGGCTGGATCGCCTTCGAGAAGACCCACCGTGCCGCGCGCACCGGTCGCAACCCGCAGACGGGTGAGGCCATCGAGATCGCCGCGAGCGACTCGGTCAAGGTCAGCGCCGGCAGCAAGCTCAAGGCGTCGGTCAAGTAAGACCGCTCAGCTCCACGGAAGGGACGGCGTTCGCGCCGTCCCTTCCGTCGTTCCCGGGAGGCCCGTGCTCTGTCCACAGGTCGGCCCGCGCCGTTGCGGTGGCGCGCTTGCCAGCGCCTAGGCTTGACGGGTGAACCGCATCGCGCGCATCGCCGGCCCCGGCGTCCTGCTGCTCGCGGCGTTCGTGTCCCTGCTCGTGGCGCTCGTCGTCGGCGGTGGTGCCGACGCCGCGCTGATCGCCGACCCCGGTGCTGTCGTCCGCTTCGGGCTCCCCATCGCGCGGATGCTCGTCGACCTGTCCGCGGCAGCCGCCATCGGTGGGCTCGCCCTCGCGACGATCGGACTCTCCCGCACCGCGCCGGAATGGGACCGTGCGATCGACGTCGCCGCGGCCGCAGCCGGTGTCTGGACGGTGACCTCGGCGGTCACGACCTTCTTCACGTACCTCAGCGTCGCCGGCGGGGCCGTCAGCCTGGACGCGAAGTTCGGGCAGTCGATGGGCGTCTTCCTCACCGGCACGGACCTCGGGCTCGCCTGGCTCACCACGGTGCTCGTCGCCGCGGCGGTCACGGTCCTCTGCTTCGCGGTGCGCTCCCGCGGCATGGTCGCGCTGACGACCGGCGTCGCGCTGATCGGCCTCGTGCCGTTGACGCAGCAGGGCCACGCGGCCGGTACCGCCAGCCACGACGCCGCCGTCACCGCGCTCGGGCTGCACCTGGTCGGTGCCGCGCTCTGGGTCGGCGGACTGGTGATGCTGGTCCTCATCCGCGATGTCGTCCCCGGGGCGCGCCTGGCCGCCGTCGTCGGTCGGTACTCCAGCATCGCGCTGGGCTGCTTCGTGCTCGTCAGTGTCTCCGGGGTGGTGTCGGCGCAGATCCGCATCGGTGCGTGGGCGGAACTCGGCAGCCCCTACGGCGTGCTCGTGCTCGTCAAGGTCGGGGCGATCGTCGCGATGGGCGTCATCGGCGCCGTGCACCGGAAGCGCGTCATCTCCGCCCTGACCGCGGCGCCCGCGAAGGCCCGTCCGTTCTGGACGCTCATCGTCGTGGAGCTCGCCGTGATGGGCGTCGCCTCGGGCTTCGCCGCCGCACTCGGCCGCACCGCGACCCCCGCCGGACAACTGGCGCTGAGCAAGACCAGTGACCCGACGCCGGCCGAGGTCCTGACCGACGACTCGCTGCCGGCCGCCCCGGGTTCCTGGGGCTGGCTGACGAACTGGAACATCGACCTCTTCTGGCTGATGGCCGCCGTGCTGCTGGTCGCCGCCTACGCTGCCGGGGTCATGCGCCTCGGCCGACAGGGGCGGTCCTGGCCGGTCCGTCGCTCGGTGGCCGCCGGCGTCGGGATCGTGGCGCTCGTCGTCGCGACCTCGGGCTCGTTGCACACCTACGACCGGTACCTGGTGTCCGCGAACGTCGGCGCACACGTGCTGCTCGGGCTCGTCGTCCCGGCGCTGGTGTGGGCTGCGGCGCCCGTGCAGCTCATCCGGGCCGCGGTGCACCGGCGCGCGGACGACAGCGCCGGGGTCGCCGAGTGGACCACGGTGTTCGTCGACAACGCCGTCGTGCGGTACCTGGTCCAGCCGTTCCCCGCGTTCCTGCTGCTCGCAGGGCTCTGGTGGGGGCTGTACGCCACCGACGTGCTGCGCTGGTCCGTCAGCGACGCGATGGGTCGTACGGTGGTCGACCTCGTCTTCCTGCTCGTCGGACTGCTGGCGCTGCCGACACTGTTCACCCCGATCGCCCTCGGCGCCCGCAGTCCGTCGACCGCGGCGTTCCTGGTGCGTGCCGCGGGCGCGGTGGTCGTCGCCGCGGGCACCGTCTCGCTCGGGATCGCGATGCAGGGGCCGCTCGGGCTGCTGCAGGCGTCATGGTTCGGAGCGATGGGCCGCACGTGGGGTCCGGATCCCCTGGTCGACCAAGCCCGCGCGGGCACGGTGCTGATCGTCGGGGGCGTGCTCGTCGTCGTGGCGGTCGTCGCCGTCGGTCTCGTGCGGCTGCGGGGCGCGGCCACGGGCCTCCCGGCCGGCAGCGGGGCGACTGTCGGCGACAGGGCGACTGTCGGCGACGGGGCGACTGTCGGCGACGGGGCGGCGGTCGCCGACGACGGCATCGCGAGCGGTGTCAGCGGCGGATCGAGCGCCCGGTGAGCGTCGAACTCTCCGCGGAACAGCGGGCGGTCTTCGAGTACATCGAGTCGACGCGCGACCACGTCTTCATCACCGGACGCGCCGGCACCGGCAAGTCGACGCTGCTCAACCACCTGTCCTGGAACACCGAGAAGCAGGTCGTCATCTGCGCCCCGACCGGCGTCGCCGCGCTGAACGTGGGTGGGCAGACGATCCACTCGCTGTTCCGGCTGCCGATCGGCCTCATCGCGGACGCCGAACTGCGGCAGGGTCCGGACACCCGGAAGCTCCTCAACACCATCGACACCCTGGTCATCGACGAGGTCTCGATGGTCAACGCCGACCTGCTCGACGCGATGGACCGTTCGCTGCGCAAGGCCCGCGGGCGGCAGTTCGAACCGTTCGGTGGCGTGCAGGTCGTCATGTTCGGCGACCCGTACCAGCTGCCCCCGGTGCCAGGCGACGGCGACGAGCGGGCGTACTTCACCGACCACTACCGGTCCATGTGGTTCTTCGACGCCAAGGTGTGGCTCGAGGCCCAGCTGCACATCATCGAGCTCGCCACCGTGCACCGGCAGCGGGACGACGCGTTCGCCGCCATGCTCACGGCCGTCCGCCACGGTCGGGTCACCGCCGACGTGGCGCAGCAGCTCAACGAGGCGGGGGCCCGACCTGCTCCCGACGACGCGATCACGCTCGCCACCCGGAACGACACCGTCTCGCGCATCAACAAAGCCGCGCTCGAACGGCTGCCGGGCAAGCTCAAGACCGCCAAGGCCGACGTCAACGGCGACTTCGGCGGGCGGAACTACCCGGCGGACGAGGCCCTCGAGCTGAAGCCCGGCGCACACGTGATGTTCCTGCGCAACGACCCGGACCAGCGCTGGGTGAACGGCACGCTCGGCATCGTCCGGAGCATCCGCGACACCGTGTGGGTCAGCGTCGACGGTGAGGACTTCGAGGTCCAGCCGTCGGTGTGGGAGAAGTTCAAGTACTCCTACGACCCGGACAAGAAGGAACTCAAGAAGGACACCGTGGGGGAGTTCCAGCAGTTCCCCCTGCGCCTGGCCTGGGCGGTCACGATCCACAAGTCGCAGGGCAGCACCTACGACCGGGCCGTCGTCGACCTCGGCAACCGGGTGTTCAGCGCAGGGCAGACCTACGTGGCGCTGTCGCGGCTGACGTCCCTCGACGGGCTGTACCTGACGCGTCCGCTGCGGCCGGCGGACATCATCGTGGATCTCGACGTGCGCCGCTTCATGTCCGAGTCACCCCGGGTCGTCGCGACCCAGCTCGAGGCCCCGAAGCCCGCGGCCGACGCCCCGGACGATCCCGAGGCCTGACGCCGACGCGGACGGCCGTCGCTCGACCGACCCCTCCTGCTCCTGCCGAGGTCGCACGACGTGCCGCTCGTGTCCGTCGAGGTCGCACGATGTGCCGCCTGGCCGGGCGGTCGGCGGCCGTTCGTGCGACCTCGGCGGTGGCCCGGCGGCGGGTTGTGCGACTTCGGCGAGGGGGGACGGTCCGGTGCTCGTCGCCGCGGGTCGCACGACGTGCCGCTCGTGTCTGTCGAGGTCGTACGAAGTGCCGCGTGGGCGGGCGGCCGGCGGCCGTTCGTGCGACTTCGGCGTCGGGCCGGCGGCGGGTTGTGCGACTTCGGCGGGCGGGCGAGCGGCGGGTAGTGTCCCCCCCACCCGCTAAGCACCGCACGCACCGGCCCCACGCACGACGACGCCCGCCTGCCGGAGCGGCAGACGGGCGTCGAGGGAGAGCAGGTCAGGCGCGCGCGCCAGCTGCCCGCAGTGCGCGGAGGTTCTCCTTGTCGGCACCCAGCGCGGTGAGCAACAGGACGACGGCGACGATGGCGTGGAAGACGTTGTCAGTGGTGTTCAGCGCGAAGACGTTCGCCGAGGTGTTCGAGAACACGAACCCGTAGACGGCGAGCACGAGCAGGACGACACCGATCACCAGGTTCACCGCGCGGGACCCGATCGTGTTGCCGAGACCCACGATGAAGAACGCCGCGGCGAGGATGGTCCACAGCCCGCAGAGCGCCGGGTTCAGCCCGAACGAGTTCCAGAGGAACCCACCGGAGCGGCTGAAGAACGCGCCGCCGCCGTCCTGGGCGAAGAAGAAGCCCAGGATGCCCCAGATCGCGAAGAGCGTGCCGGCGGTCATCGCCAGTGCGCGGTTCGGCGAGGCGGTGATGCTCGGTTCCTTGACGGCCACTTGGGTCTCCTCTTCCTGCGCGACGATCGCGCTGTACGACTGCCCGCCGTCGCGCTGGTCACGCACACTGCCGGCGGCACGCGTCCCGGTGCCCGACCGACCTGTGTCACGCTGTCCGGAGACCTGCTGCAGGACGGCCGTGGCCTTGCTGCGGAGGCCCGCGTTCCCAGCTCCCGACGAGTCGCCCAACGGTATCGTGTCGGACCCCGAGCGACCGAATCGCTTCCCGCTCAGCAGACGGATGACGACGCCGACCACCATGACCCCGAGGAGGACGATGCCCGTGACGCGGACGCCGGCGCGCACCGCTCCCGAGTCCTTCGGCGAGGGGCGTGGACCGAGCGTCTCCCGGAGGCTCCGGTGGGCTCTGCTCGCGGCTCTGGGGTTCGTGATCGTGCCTTCCGTCTACGCGGTCGCCGTGTTGACGCCGTTGGGGCAGCGGGTGGAGGACGCCGCGCTCGGCGGTGTCCGCGAGTCCGACCTGTTCGGGTCGGACACCGCCCTCAACGTCATCTCGGTGCCGGTGATCCTGCTGTTGGTCGTCGTGATCGCCGCCGTCGCGTTCGCACGCAGGCGGCTTGCCGTGGGGCTCGGAGCGGGTTTCGTGGTGCTGGCGTCCGCGGCCACCTCGACGTTGCTCAAGCGTATCGCCGAGCGCCCGGAGATCGCCCAGTCGACGACGCCGAACTCGTTCCCGTCCGGACACGCGACGATCGCCCTCGCGGCACTGTTCGCCGTGCTGATGGTCACACCCCGTCGGTTCCGCCCCCTGGTGCTGCTCGTGGGCGCCGTCTATGCGGTGTTCGTCGCCAACCAGACCGTCGTCTACGGCTGGCACCGGGTGAGCGACATCATCGGCGCCTGCGCGGTCGCGCTGTTCTGGCTCGGGCTGGTCCGGGCGCTGGGGCCGCAGGTGGACCGTGGGGCCCGAGGCGACCGCGACGGACGCCGAGGGCCGCGGCGGGTGGTGACGGCACTGCTGCTCGTCGCCGTGGGTGCGGCGCTGCTCGTCGGCGTCGTCGCGCTCCTGGTCGGCACCCTCGGGGACGGCGACCACGGCGCGATGCTCCTGGCGGGTCGGCTGGCGTCGTCCGCCAGCGTCCTCGGCGTGATCACCGCGGTCTGGCTGGCCGACGGCATGCACCACGCGCCGCCGACGACCAGCGCGGATGCGCCTCCCGTCCGCATCTGACGGCACCAGCAGCCGCGACGACCGCCGCGGCAACGCCAGCAGCCGCGACGACCGCCAGGGCAACGACAGCAGCGCCAGCGGCCGCAACGACGACCGCAGCAGCCCAGCAACGCAGCGCCGGTGGCGGGAATGCCCCGGCCTGCGCTACGTTGTACTCGTCAGTTCGATGCAAACGCATGGAACCGGAACGAGCCAGCGACAGACGAGGCGGCACATCATGCAGTTCGGGATCTTCACGGTCAGTGACGTCACGACCGACCCCACCACCGGGACCACGCCGGACGACACCCAGCGCGTCCGGGACATCCTGACGATCGCGCAGCACGCCGACCAGGCCGGCCTCGACGTCTTCGCCACCGGCGAGCACCACAACCCGCCGTTCGTCGCCTCGAGCCCGACCACGATGCTCGGCTACCTGGCCGGCGTCACGAAGGACATCACCCTCTCGACGTCGACGACCCTGGTCACCACGAACGACCCGGTGCGGATCGCCGAGGAGTACGCGATGCTCCAGGTCATCTCCGACGGCCGCATGGACCTGATGATGGGCCGCGGCAACACCGGCCCGGTCTACCCGTGGTTCGGCAAGGACATCCGGCAGGGCCTGAACCTGGCGGTCGAGAACTACGCGCTGATTCGCCAGCTCTGGGAGAACGAGGTCGTCAACTGGCAGGGGCAGTTCCGCACGCCACTGCAGGGCTTCACCTCGACCCCGCGCCCCCTCGACGGCGTCGCGCCCTTCGTCTGGCACGGATCGATCCGCACGCCCGAGATCGCCGAGCAGGCCGCCTACTACGGCGACGGCTTCTTCCACAACAACATCTTCTGGCCGATCCAGCACACCGAGCAGATGGTCGGCCTCTACCGCCAGCGCTACGAGCACCACGGCCACGGACGTGGCGACCAGGCGATCGTCGGCCTGGGCGGGCAGTTCTTCGCACGGAAGAACTCGCAGGACGCGGTCGACGAGTTCCGCCCGTACTTCGACAACGCCCCGGTCTACGGCCACGGCCCGTCGATGGAGGACTTCACCACCCAGACCCCGCTCACCGTCGGGTCGCCGCAGCAGGTCATCGACCGGTACGCCGCGATGAAGGACCACGTCGGGCACTACCAGCGCCAGCTGTTCCTCATCGACCACGCGGGGCTGCCGCTCAAGACGGTGCTCGAGCAGATCGACATCCTGGCCGAGGACATCGTGCCGGAGCTCCGCCGCATCAACGAGTCCGACCGGCCCGCGCACGTGCCGTCGAACCCGCCGACGCACCTGGAGCTCGTCGCCGCCGCACACGCGGCCGGCACGGCCGGTGTCGACCACGTGGCCGCGGTCGACGAGTGGACCGGCGCGTCGGTCTGACCGGCCGCGTGACCCCCTGACGGACGGGATCCGTCTCGCGGTCGGGCGATTGTGTCCGCTCTGCCGAGCCTCGGCCGGCGGCGCGCGCGGCGCGCTGCGCCGCCGGGCGCGCGGGCACCAGCTTCAGGCCGACGACGCAGCCGACGATGCCCGCGATGAACAGCAGACGGAGGAGCGTGACCGGCTCCGCCCCCGTCGCCATGCCCCAGAGCACGGTGAGTGCGGCGCCGGTGCCGGTCCAGACGGCGTAGGCGGTGCTGATCGGGATGTGCTTGAGCACGTACCCGAACGCGCCGAGGCTCAGCACGATGGTGACGGCGAAGACGAGTGTCGGCCCCGGGCGGGTGAAGCCGTCGCTGGCCCCGAGGGCGGTGGCCCAGACGGTCTCGAACGCGGCGCTGACGAACAGCACGACCCAGGCCATCAGCTGACCACCTTGAGGCCGACGACGCACGCGACCAGCCCGAGGACCAGGCCGAGGCGGGCGAGGGACGCGGCCTCCTGCCGCCGCAGGACCGCGACGACGACGGTCAACGAGGCACCGATCCCGACCCAGACGGCGTAGGCGGTGCCGACCGGGATCTCCTTCATCGCGAACGCGAGCCCGACCATGCTCAAGGCCATGCCGGCCACGAAGACGATCGTCGGCACCACCCGCTTGAACCCGTTCGACGCTCCGAGTGCGGTGGCCCAGACGGCTTCGAGCACGCCGGACAGCACCAGGATGACCCATGCCATGGTGTTCCTCCGATCCGAAGTCGTACGACTGTGCGACTTCATGGAGACCAGTTCTAGCACGAACTCGTACGGTCGTGCGACAATTGCCGGATGGCGCGCAGCATCGACCTCGAGGAACGCCGCCGTACCGTGTCCGCGGCGGCCTGTCAGGTCCTCGCCCGCGACGGCCTCGGTGCCCTGTCCGTCCGGAACGTCGCCGCCGAGGCAGGGCTGCCCCCGAGCACTGTCCGGTACGCCTTCCCGACCCAGGCGAGCGTCCGGGAGCACGCCATCGCATCGGTGTTCGACCGGACCCGCGAGCGCATCGAGGCGATCCCCGCAGACCTGCCGACACGGCAGTGGGCGCGGGCGGTGCTGGTCGAACTACTGCCCCTCGACGACGAGCGCGTGGTCGAGCTCGACGTCTACCTGGCCCTCGGCAACGCCGCACTGACGGACGCCGAGCTCCGCCCGACGCTCGACCGGGTCGTCGTCGAGATGCGCCGGTGGTGTGAGCGGGTCCTCGAGGTACTCGGGGTCCCGAGCGCTGACCTGGAGTACGAGGCCTGCCGGCTGCACGCCCTCCTCGACGGCCTCGCGATGCACGTCGCCCGGCTGGCCCCCGGGGAATCGGGGGACTGGGCGATCGACGTCCTCGAGCGACACGTCGACGGGGTCGCCCGGGCCTGACACACGGCGAGCCGGCCGGTGCCGACCAGAGCCGGCCTGTGCCGGCCAGCGCCGGCCTGTGCCGGCCTGTGCCGGCCTGTGCCGACCCGCGCCGACCCGACCCGCGCCGACCCGTGCCGACCGGTGCCGACCGGTGCCGGCCAGAGCCGGAGCCGCCACGGTCTACCGGGCGTGGGACGAGCCTCCAGGTCGACGCCCCGGACGGCCTCTATCCTGTCCCGGTGACGAGCACCCCCGCCCGCCCCGTCACGACGCGCCCGCGCAGCCTGACCGGCCCCGGTCTGGTCCTCGCCGCCGTCGTGGCGCTCCTCGCCGTCCGCGTGCTCTCGCCGGCCGTCGGGACCGCCGGCCTGCCCGACGTGGTGCAGGACTTCCTGACGCTCGCGATCAGCGTCGTCGTCGAGTCGCTGCCCTTCGTGGTCCTGGGCATCGTGCTGTCGATCGTCGTCGAGGTCTGGGTGCCGCACGGGGTCCTCGAGCGCATCCTGCCGACCCGGCCGCTGCCCCGGCGCGCGGTCATCTCGCTCATCGGCATGCTGTTCCCGGTCTGCGAGTGCGGCAACGTCCCGCTCGCCCGCGGCTTGATGCTCCGCGGGTTCACCCCGGCCGAGGCGGTCACGTTCCTCGTCGCCGCACCGATCCTCAACCCGCTCGTCATCATCAGCACCGCGCAGGCCTTCGGCTGGTCCGGGTGGATCCTGCCCGCCCGCATCGTCGGCGGCTTCGTCGTCGCGAACCTGGTCGGCTGGATCGTCGACGCCCACCGCCGTCCGGCGGACCTGCTCCTGCCCGCGTTCGAGGCCCGCTGCCGCGCCGCCGTCGGCGCCCCGCCGGTGCGTGACAAGTGGCGCGAGAGCGCGTCGCACTTCGGCGGCGAGACCGCGACGATGATGCCGGCCCTGTTCGTCGGCGCCGGGCTGGCCGCCGCGATCCAGGTCGCGGTGCCGCGGAGTGCCCTGGTCGCGGTGGGGTCGAACCCGGTGCTGTCGGTCGTCGCGATGATGCTGCTGGCGATGACGGTGTCGCTCTGCTCGAACGTGGACGCCTTCTTCGCGCTGTCCTTCGCGTCGACGTTCCTGCCCGGGTCGATCACCGCGTTCCTGATCATCGGGCCGATCATCGACGTGAAGATGATCGCCCTGCTCCGCACGACGTTCCGCGCCCGCTTCCTGGTGCTGCTCGCGGTCGTCTGCGTCCTGTTCGCCGCGACCGTCGGATTGGTGATGAATGTCTTCGTCTGAGCAGCACCTGGTCAAGCACGAGCACGAGCACGAGCACGGGTCGGCGAGAGCCGTCAGCCGTGCCGACCGCACCGCGGTGCGCCGCGCCCTGCTCGGGCTCGGGTCCGTCCTGGCCGTCGCCCTCGGCACCCTCTGGCTGGGCCTCGCCGACCACCTCGACCTCTACATCAACCCCCGGTACGCCGTCTTCACGCTGGTGCTCGCCGCCGTCGCGGTGCCCGCCTCGGTCGCCGGACTCGTCGTGGTCGCCCGTCACGGCAGCCACGCCCACGACGGGGACCCGGAACCCCGGCCGGGAGGCGGTGGTCGCCTCCTGCACGTCGTCCTCGGCTCGGTCGCGGCGCTCGTCACGATCGGCACCGTCGTCGCGATGCTCGTCCTGCCCCCGACGACCCTGTCCGCCCGGACCGCGCAGCAGCGGAGCGTCGGGTCGGCCTCGCTGTCCGACGCGACGGGCGCCGGGGCACCGGTGTCGCTCCTCGGCAGCGAGTCGGTGGACACGTCCGGCTACGGCGTGAAGGACTGGGCAGCGCTCATCCGGCAGAGCACCGACACGACGGCGCTCGTCGGCCGCAAGCTCACCCTCACCGGGTTCGTGGTGCCCGCGTCGGACGGCTCGTTCACCCTGACCCGCTTCGTCGTCAGCTGCTGCGCGGTCGACGCCCAGCCGGTCGGCATCGGCGTGACGACCGACGGCACGCTGCCGACGGAGAACCAGTGGGTCCGGGTCGAGGGTGCCCTCGCCGCGAACCCGGACACCGCCTCGGACGCCCGGCTCGTGATCCGCGCGGCGACCGTCACCCGGGTCAGCCAGCCCTCGGACCCGTATGAGTACTGACACCGACCCCCACATCGACGTCGACGCCGTCCGTCCCCGACGTCCGGTGACCCACCGCTTCCGCCGCCGGTTCACGGCCGTCGTGGTCGTGCTGGCCGTGGTCGCCGCGCTCGCCGCCGTCGCCGGGTCGCAGCAGGGGCCCCGGCTGCGCTCGGTGTCGTACGACGCCAGCGACCTGGTGACCCGGCCCGCGCAGCGCGTGATCCTCACCGCGAACCAGGCCGTCCAGCGCGTCCCGGCGTCGGCGGTCCGGGTCAGCCCCGCGGCGGCGTTCTCGGTCACCTCGAGCGGCAACACCGTCGCCGTCGAGTTCGCCGGCCCGCTCGACTACGACCGCGACTACACGCTGAGCATCCGCGGCGTCCGCGCCCCCGGGCAGGCGGCGGCGTCGCAGCTGCGCACCACGATCCGGACCGGCAGCACCGACGTCCTCGCCGTGGTGCCGGGGCGGAACGGCGGAGCCGACCGGATCGTCCGCCGGGACCTCGGCGCAGCCGGCATCCGCACCGTCTACCGGGCGGCGGGCATCGCCGAGTACGCGGTCCTCGCCCGCTCCCTGGTCGTGCTCCGGAACGACTCGTCCGGGCACTCGGCGATCGACGTCGTGCCGCTCGCCGGCGGGGTGCAGGACCCGTCGGTCCCGGTCGAACGGCTGTCGATGCCGAGCCCGGTCGGCACCGCGAAGGCCCTGCACGCGGCCGACGACGGGGCCTCGTTCGGGTTCGTCTACGCCGACACCTCGTCCGGCCGGTCCGAGGACGTCGGCCTGTACGACGTCGACCTGACGGGCACACACCAGCCCGAACCGGTCGGCGCGGACGGCAAGCCGGCGATCGGCGCGACCCCGCTGTCGGTCGCCCAGTGGGCCTACGTGCCGCGCACCGAGAGCGCCCTGGTCCGGACCGGCACCGACGACCTGGTGCTCGTCGACATGGGCGGCCGGAACGCCCCCGTGCGGCTCGGGTCCGCGACCTACCTGCACGGCTTCGTCGGCTCCGGCACGACCGCCGTCGTCGAGACCGGCACGGGCATCGTGCAGCTCGACCTGACGAACGGCCGACGGACCGCGCTGCCCACGCCGGCGGCGAGCACCGACCAGCCGTACCTCGGTCGCATCGCCCCGCTCGCCGAGGGGCGCTACCTGCGACTGGTCGGGTCGACCCGTACGGACGGCACCCTGGCGGCCCGCATCGTGCGGGTGGACGGGGCACGGGCCTCCCGGCTGGCGGTGACCATCCCCGACGACGCGAGCGTGACCGCGGTCTGCCCGTCGCCGAACGGGCAGTTCGTCGCCCTGGCGACCCGCTCGGCGGACGGCGCGCTCGTCACGGTGGTCGACGCCACGTCGGGGGCGCTCGAAGCGTCCCTGGCCGGCACGGCGATCGACTGGTGCACGGCGCTGCCGACGGGCGACGAGGTCGGCTGAGCGGGCCCGGCGCCGCCGAGCCGCCCCCCCCCCCGCCGCGCCCCGCCCGGCGCGCGGAGGTGGGCGGGGGCGGCCCCGGGGGGGCGGGGGGGGGGCGGGGGGGGCGGGGGGGCCCGGCCCCCCCCGCCGCGCGCCGGGCGGGGGGGGGCGGGGCGGCCGCGGCTACTGGCGGAGGGTCCGCCGCGGGTACTCGCCGAAGCGCCGCAGGTACTCGCCCGAGAACCGCCCCATGTGCGAGAAGCCCCAGCGCGAGGCGATCTCCGCCACCGACGCGGTCCCCGGCTCCGCCGCGAGCAGGTCGGCACGCACCTGGCGCAGCCGGACCTCACGCAGGTAGTTCATCGGCGTGCGGTCGAGCGTCCGCTGGAACGACTCCTGCAGCGCCCGGACACTGAGGTCCGCCGCCTGGGCGATGTCCGTCACGGTCAACGGCTCCCCGGCGTGCTCGTGCAGGAACTCGACGGCCTTGCGGACGCGAGTGTTGCGGCGCTCGCCGTAGCCCTCGGGCTGCACCTCGGCCTGCAGCCGGTACAGCCCGAAGAGCGAACGCACGACGTCGCGCTGCGCCTCGTGCCAGGCGAGGGACTGCCGGCCCGCGGTGCGGAGGGACTGGACGGCCCCGGCGACGGAACCGCGCCACACCTGCACGGCGGCCGCGGTCGGCGGGGTCGAGCGGTCGAAGCCGAGCGTGCCGTCGACGATGTACTGCTCACGGGCCACGTCGAGGACCAGCTCGCGGTCCAGGTGCACGAGTCGCTGGTCCCAGTTCTCGTACTCCATCTCGAAGCGTCGCTCGATCGGGAACAGCGTCGGGACGCCGGGCTCCATGCGGACCTCGTCGCGCCCGACGTCGACACGGGCGCGGCCGGCGTCGAGCCACTGGACGACGACCTCGCCCTCGACGGCGACGTCGCCGCGCAGGTACCCGTGCATCTGCGACCGGCGGATGCTCATGCGGTCGTCGCCGACGCCGACGTACTTGTACCAGTAGTCGTGGTCGACGGGGGAGGAGTACCAGGTCCGGCCCGCGTACATGCCGGCGAGGTCCTTGACGGCGCCGCCGGTGTCGGTGCCCGACACGGCGACGATCGCGCCGTTCGGTGCCGAGTTCTCCGGATTCGTCATGACTCCACCTTCCCTCGCTCGGGATCGTGACGCGAGTCGCTGCGTGCGCTGCCGTCCCGGGACGGCGTTCCGCGGACCTTGTCTGGGAGACGTTGAGGTCCCGGCCAGGTTCGCGCCCGTATCGGGGGACAGCGGGTCCGGACGGGTGGACCACACGACGGGAGGCCCGTCACCAGCTGGTGACGGGCCTCCCGTTCGCGGTGTGGACCGGCGGGACGACGTGCGTGACGTCGCGCGCAGGTCGTTACGCGAGCGTCGCCGCGTCGATGACGAAGCGGTAGCGGACGTCCGAGGCGAGGACGCGCTCGTAGGCCTCGTTCACCTGGTCGGCGCTGATGAGCTCGGTCTCCGGCAGGATGCCGTGCTCGGCGCAGAAGTCGAGCATCTCCTGCGTCTCCTGGATGCCGCCGATCGCGGAACCCGCCCAGCTGCGGCGGCCCGGGATCAGGGCGAAGGCCGGGACCTCGAGGGGCTCGGACGGCGCACCGACGTTCACCATCGTGCCGTCGACCTTGAGCAGGTTCAGGTACGCACCCATGTCGACCTTGGCCGACACCGTGTTGATGATGAGGTCGAACGAGTTCGCGAGCTTCTCGAACGTCTCGGCGTCCTTGGTTGCGTAGTGGGCCTTCGCGCCGAAGCGGAGCGAGTCCTCCTGCTTCGAGGTGGTCTGCGACAGGACGGTGACCTCGGCGCCGAGGGCCGCGGCGATCTTGACGCCCATGTGACCGAGGCCGCCGAGGCCGACGATCGCGACCTGCATGCCGGGGCCGGCCTTCCAGTGGTGCAGCGGCGAGTACAGCGTGATGCCGGCGCAGAGCAGCGGGGCGACCTTCTCGATGTCGAGCGACTCGGGGACACGGAGGACGAAGTCCTGGTCCACGACGACGGCCTGCGAGTAGCCGCCCTGCGTGATCGTGCCGTCGGCGGGGTCGACGCTGGCGTAGGTGCCGATGTTGCCCTTCAGGCAGTACTGCTCCTGGCCGGCGAGGCACTGCTCGCACTCGCCACAGGAGTTGACCATGCAGCCGACGCCGACCAGGTCGCCGACGGCGTACTTCGTGACGTCCGCGCCGACCTCGGTGACGTGGCCGACGATCTCGTGGCCGACGACCTGCGGGTACTGGATGGGGCCCCACTCGCCGCGGACGGTGTGGATGTCGGAGTGGCAGATGCCGGCGTAGGCGATGTCGATCATGACGTCGCCGGGCAGGAGGTCGCGGCGCTCGATGGTGGTCTTGACGAGCGGTTCGGTCGCGGACGGTGCCGCGTACGCGTTGACGGTGCGCAAGGGTCTCCTCGTGGGGTGGGGATGTCGGGCCGGGTGCGGCCCGCCAACGATCCTGCTCCGGTTGCGCGACACGTGACAGGTACGGCTGGAACACCCTTTGGGTTGCCCGGAGGCGCGTGGCGTGCTGTCCGACAGTGCGTGGCGTGCTGTCCGCGAGCGGCGTCAGGCGTCCTGCGCCCGGGCGAACCGCGCGCCGGCGATCCGAGCGAACCGCACCGGGTCCCGCAGGGCGTCGTCGGGCTCGCCCGTCGTCTGCGTCGCGATGACCGTCAGCGAGGCCGCCAGCGTGAACCCGTCGACCGACGTCTCGACCACCCCCGCGACCAGCGCCGTGGGGATCCCGCGTGCCTCGGCGAGCGTCCGGACCACCGTGGGTGCCTTGCCGGCAGCGCTCTGCGCGTCGAAGCGGCCCTCGCCGGTGACCACGAGGTCGGCCCCGGTGACGGCGTGGGACAGTCCGATGGCGTCCGCGACGGTCGCGGCGCCACGCGCGAGGACGGCGCCCCAGGCCAGGAGGCCGAAGCCCGTCCCGCCCGCGGCGCCTGCGCCCGGGGTGGTGGGGGCGACGTCCGGGAAGCACGCCGCCCAGCGGCTGAGCCGCACTTCGTGCACGGCGAGACGGTCCGGCGTCACGCCCTTCTGCGGGCCGAACACGGCGGCTGCGCCGTCGGGTCCGAGGAGCGGCGAGGTCACGTCGGTCAGCACCACGGCCCCCAGCGGTGGCAGGGATCGGAGCGCGCCCGTGTCGACGGGAGGCACGTGGTCGAGCACCGCCCCGCCGGTCACGCCCGCCGGCACCGCCGTCCCGAGCGCGAGGCCCAGCGCCTGCAGTGCACCGACGCCCCCGTCGGTCGAGGCGCTGCCGCCGATGCCGAGGAGCAGCCCGGTCGCCCCGGCGTCGAGGGCTGCGGCGATCGCCTGCCCGAACCCGGTGGTGTGCGCGGTGTCGGGACGCAGGGCATCGAGGAGGGTCAGCCCGCTCGTCGCCGCGAGCTCGACGAGGGCGCGGCCGTCCGGCAGCCGGAGCCAGGCCGTCTCGACGGGCCGGTCGTCCGGTCCGGTCACGGTCACCGGGACGCGTTCGCTGCCCGGTACCGCGGCGGCGACGGCGTCGAGGGTGCCCTCGCCGCCGTCCGCCATCGGCAGCAGGACGAGGTCGTCGTCCGGTCGTTCGCTCCGCCAGCCGACGGCGACGGCGTCCGCGATCTCGGCCGCCGACGCGGTGCCCTTGAACGAGTCCGGTGCGATGACGACGCGCATCCGCACACGCTACTGGCTTCCGCGGAACGCAACCCCGGCGGCGTCACACCACGGAGTACCGCTGCGCGATGACGCCCGCGTTGCGTTTCGCGGACCCACCCCGCAGGGAGCCCGGGGAGCGCTGAGTACCGTCCGGACGATGACCGACGACCGCCGCCGCGAACTGGGATCCACCGACGCCCCCGTGGAGGACGAGCTCGCCGAGTCCTTCGACGCCACCATCGAGGAGGGCGCCGAACGCCTGCACCGCACGACCCGGGCGATCGTCATCACCGGGTTCTTCGGCGGCCTCGAGGTCGGCCTCGGCGTGATGGCGTACCTCGCCGTGCTCACCGAGACCGACAGCCACCTGCTCGCCGGTCTCGCGTTCGGCATCGGCTTCATCGCCCTGCACCTGGCGCACAGCGAACTGTTCACCGAGAACTTCCTGATGCCCGTCGCCGCGGTCGTCGCCCGCGAGGGGACCGTCCTGCAGCTCGTGAAGCTCTGGGGTGGCACCCTGCTCGCGAACCTCGCCGGCGGGTGGGTCTTCATGTGGCTGGTGGTGCAGGCGTTCCCGCAGTGGCACGCCACCCTCGCCGAGTCCGCGTCGCACTACATCGACGCACCGTTCGGGTTGCAGAGCATCGTGCTCGCCGTCCTCGGTGGCAGCACCATCACGCTGATGACCCGGATGCAGCAGGGCACCGACTCGGACCCGGCGAAGCTCGTCGCCGCCGTCGCGGGCGGGTTCCTGCTCGCCGGCCTGCAGCTGTTCCACTCGATCCTCGACTCGCTGCTGGTCTTCGGCGCGATCCAGTCGGGCGCGCCGATCACCTACGGCCAGTGGCTCGGGTGGTTCGGGTACACGCTGCTGTTCAACGTGCTCGGCGGGCTGGTGCTCGTGACGGCACTGCGGCTGCTCCGTACGAAGGAGCTCGTCCAGGACCGCCGCGAGGACGCCGAGGACGACCCCGAGCGCGCGGCGACCGAGCAGGACTGAGACGCGGGACGGGCCGGGCGCGGCTGCGGTGCGCCGGGCGCGCCTGCGGTGCGGCGGGTGCGCCCGCGTCAGAGGGCGAAGCGCGGGTGCGGTTGGCCGCCCATCGCGAGGTCCGCCAGCATCTCCCCGACGAGCGGCGCGAACTTGAACCCGTGCCCGGAGGACCCGGTCGCGACGGTCACCGGCCCGCGCCGGTCGAGCACGAAGTCCTCGTCCGGGGAGTTGTCGTACAGGCAGCTGATCAGCGTCGGCCGCGACGCGTCCACGCCCGGTACGAACCGCTCGACGTACGCCTGCAGCCGCGCCACCTCGGCCGCATCGGGCGTCCGGTCGCGGTCGTCCGGGTCGACGACCGGCCCGGTGCCGTGGAACCCGACCTTGACGCCCTCGCCCGGCGTCAGCAGCCCGTAGACCCCGCCGCCGTCGGCCGGGTGGTGCACGAACGACGGCCACGCCTCGTCCGGCAGGTGGCTGGGGAAGTGGGCGGGCTGCTCCTGGGTGACGCGGATGGCCGGGAGGCTCGCCCCCCGCCCGGCGAGCAGCGCACCCACCAGCGTGGGCGCCCAGGCACCGACGGCCGCGACGACACTGCCGGTGCGGACCGTGGTGCCGTCCCCGAGGGTCAGCGTCACCGTGTCGCCGGCGTCGTGCACCTCGGTCACCCGCACACCGAAGCGCAGGTCGGCGCCGGCTGATGCTGCCAGGTCGAGCAGGGCCTCCAGGGCGTCCGCGGCCCGGATCCGGCCCGCGGTGGCGTGCGCCAGGACGTGCCCCTCGAAGGCGATGCCGGGCCAGCGGGCGGCGGCCTCGGCCGGGGTCAGCCGTTCGGCGGCGATCCCCGCGGTGCCGAGTGCGGCGGCGATCGCGTCGACCACCTCGGGGCGACCGTGGTCGACGGCGCCGGTGTGGTCGAGCAGGGTCCGGCCCGACGCGGACTCGAGCGCGGCCCAGGCGTCCCAGGCGCGCAGCGTCAGCTCGACGTAGTCCGCGTCGGGGTAGCCCATGCGGAAGATCCGGCTGCCCCCGTGCGAGGAGCCGTGCACGTGTCCGCGGTCGTGCTGTTCGAGCAGCAGGACGCGCTCGCCGCGGGCGGCCAACGACCGCGCGGTGGCCGCGCCGAGGATCCCGCCGCCGATGACCACGTGGTCGAACGCGTGCGTGGTCGGTCCGTCGGTCGAGGGTGCGATGGCCATGACGACACCGTATGGGCTAGGGTTCGACGCAGAGGGAAAAAACCCGCTCTGCTCCGGCAGGCGGAACCGCGTACGCGTCTCACGGGAGTCGCCACTTCTTCATCGAAGGAGTGCGCCCGTGCACGGACGAACCTCATCAGCACCGACCTCTCCGGCGACCACGACTGGCTCGCCACCTGCTGGTCTCCGCGACGCCTGGCTGCCCCTCGCCGGCCTGTCCGCGGTGTTCCTGTTCGAGATGCTCGACAACTCGGTCCTCAACGTCGCCCTCCCCACCATCGCCCGCGACCTGGCCGCCTCGACGACCGCGCTGCAGTGGGTGTCCGGTGCCTACTCGGTGGCCTTCGGCGGGCTGATGCTGCTCTTCGGTTCGGTCGCCGACCGCGTCGGACGTCGTCGCACGATGCTCGTCGGCCTGGTGCTCCTGGCCGTGGCGAGCCTGGCGACCATGTTCGTCACCTCGGTGGAGCAGCTCATCGTCGTCCGGGCGCTGATGGGCGTCGCCGCCGCGATGACGACCCCCGGCTCGATGGCGCTGGCGTTCCGGCTCTTCGGCACCGAGGACCTGCGCGTCCGGGCGTTGACGGTGATCTCCACCGCCGGGCTTGTCGGCCTCGCCGTCGGACCCACCATCGGCGGGTTCGTCCTGGCCGTGGCACCGTGGCAGGTGCTGCTCGTCGCGAACGTGCCGATCGCCCTCGTCGCCGTCGTCGGCATCCGCGCGGGCATCGCCGTCGACCGCCCGGCGGACCTGCACCGCGACCCGGTCGACGTCATCGGGGCGGTCCTCGGCACCGCGAGCATCGTCGGCGTCCTCGTCACCCCGACGCTCGTCGTCAGCGGCGCTGCCGGCTGGGCCGGGTGGGGTGCCGGAACGGCGACCGTCCTGGTGGCCGCCGGCTTCGTCGTGCGGGAGCGCACCGCACGCCACCCCCTGCTCGACCTGCAGCTGATCGCCCGACCGCTGGTCTCGAGCGGGCTCGCCTACAAGGCCGCCGCAGGGCTCGCGATGGCCGCCCTGTCGTACCTGGTCACCCTGCAGCTGCAGTTCGCCTGGGGCTGGCCCCCGGCGCTCGCCGCGGTCGGGACGCTGCCCCAGGTGGTCGTCCTGCTGGCCAGTGGCCGCTTCGTCGGGCCGTTCGTCCGACGCGTCGGGCTCGACCGGGCCGCACGCCTCAGTGCCGCCGCGGTCGTCGTCGGCCTCGCCGTGTTCGCCCTGACCGCACGACTCGGCTACCCCGGTGTCCTGGTCGCCCTCGTGCTCGTCGCGGCCGGCATGCGCGTCGTCGGCGCCGTGGCCGGCAACAACGTCCTACAGGGGCTGCCCGCCGACCGGACGTCGATCGGTGCCGCGCTCGTCGACACAGCGAGCGAGGTCGCCACCGCCGTCGGCATCGCTGCGACGGGGACGATCCTCGCCGCCCTCGTGCCGGGCAGCCTCGGTGCGACGCCCTGGACACCGGACCGGACCGCGGCGTTCGACGGTGCCGTCTCGGTCGCAGGCGTCGCCGTCACGATCGTCGCCGCCGTCCTGGTCGTCGTCGGCGTGCTCCGCGCCCGCACCACCCTCGCGAACACCCCTGCAACCACCACCGCTCAGGAGGAATCCGATGTCTGACGTCATCACCCGCCCGCCGTTCGACCCCGAGCTCGCGCCGTTCCTCGACGCGCTCGCCGCCCGCGGACCGCTCCGCCTCACGCCCGAGATGCTGCCCCGGATGCGCCAGCTCGACGTCCCCCTCGAGACGCTCGACGACGGACTGCGTGCGCGCGGTCTCGAACGTCGGAGCATCACGGTGCCCGGGTACCTCGGCGACCCGATCGAACTGGCGGTCATCCAGCGCATCGGCCGCACCGGTCCGACGACCGGGGTCTACACGATCCATGGCGGCGGCATGATGTTCGGCCACCACCTGGGCAACCTGGACTCCTACGACGACTGGCTGCTCGACCACGACGTCGTCCTCATCAGCGTCGACTACCGCCTCGCCCCGGAACACCCGGACCCCTACCCGGTCGAGGACTGCGCCGCCGGCCTGGTGTGGGTCGCCGAGCACGCCGACGAACTCGGCATCGACCCGCACCGCATCGTCATCGCGGGGCAGAGCGCCGGTGCGGGACTCGCAGCTGGGACCGCGCTCCTGATGCGCGACCGGGGCGGCCCGGCCGTCCTCGGCCAGATCCTGGTGTCGCCGATGCTCGACGACCGCGACCGCACCGTGTCGACGCAGCAGATCGACGGTGTCGGGGTCGCCGACCGTCAGATGACCCGGTCCGGTTGGGACGCCTACCTCGGCGAGCGCCGGGGCACCGGCGACGTGTCCGAGTACGCGGCCCCGGCACGCGCGACCTCGCTGGCCGACCTGCCGCCGACGTACATCGACTGCGGCAGCGCCGAGGTGTTCCGCGACGAGACGGTCGCCTACGCCAGCGCGCTCTGGGCCGCGGGCGTCGACGCCGAGCTGCACGTGTGGCCCGGGGCCTTCCACGGCTTCACGAGCATGGTGCCCGACGCCACGGTGTCGCGGCGGGCGGTCTCGGCCTTGGCCGACTGGACCCGGCGACTGCTCGGCGAGCCGCACCCGGTCCGTACCGAGCGCGGCTGAACACCGTCACGCCGTGGTCGAGGGAGGCTGGGTCCGCCGACGCAGAGCGCGTCGGTGGACCCGGCCTCACCCGTTCGGTCGATCAGCCGCGCGTGTGACCGTGCGCCCGGGTGATCGCGGCGATGGTCTGGTCGCGCAGGTACGCGACACCGGCAGCGTTCGGGTGCAGCGACCCGAAGAGCAGGCCGTAGCCCGTGTCGCCGAGCTGCGTGCTGTTCGCCGGGTCCGGGTGGTCCGTCAGGGTGAGCCCGGCGATCCAGGCCGAGCCGGCCGAGGCGCACGCGGTGTGGGCCGCGGACCCGTCGAAGGTCGAGACGTAGGTGAACCCACGAGCCTGCGCCGCTGACTGGATGGCGCCGTCGAGCTCCGCCTCGGTCTTGTGGAAGTACGCGGTGTCGGTGCTGGTGAACGGGAACGAGTTCTGCGGGAACGGCGGCTCGAGCCCGGAGTCACCGATGATGCTCGAGAAGCAGCCCTTCGGGGACTGGGCCGCGTCCGGCGCGATCATCGGGTACCCGACGACGAACACCTTCGCCCGTGGTGCGCGCTGCGCGATCGTCCGGAACGTCTGTGCGAGCCGCGGCGCGACCGTGTTCTTGATGCGTGCGGCGAGACGGTCACGCTCGACACCGTGCACGACCGGGGAGTAGTGGTCCTTGCAGTGGTCGTAGCTCACGCCGTTGATGTCGGAGAACAGCGGACCGTCCTGGCCGAGCGCGATGCAGTTCGTGACCACGTCGGTGAAGCCGAGGTCGTTGCCGCCGATCGAGATCGTGACGACGTCGGTGCTCGCGGACAGTGCAGCGACCTGCGGGGCGGCGGTGACCTTCCCCGCACCGGTCGGCTGCGGCACCCGCGTGACGTTGGCGGTCGTCGCGCCGGCGCAGCTCCGATCGTCGAGTCGGAGGCCCAGGGACGATGCGACCTGGTGCGGGTAGTCGGTCGTGGACTGCGCGCAGCCGGCCGCCGGACCCGAACTGTAGGGCGCCACGCCGAACCCGGAGGCGTACGAGTCCCCGAGCGCCACGTAGTGCAGGCCACCACGGGACGACGAGGACGCGGCCACGGCGGAGCCGACCGACGTGCCGGTGTCGGCGTGTGCTGCGGGGAGCGGCCCGGCGGCTCCGACGGCGAGCGACGCGGCCGCGAGGACTCCACCGGTGACCAACAACGCCGTGGACCAGCGGGGGCGAGGAGCATGACGCATGGACGGGTTCCTTCCCAGAACTCGATTCGCCAGACGATCGTCTGGCGAGTCGAGGCTAGGGCCGGCAGCGCCTGACGGCCATGAGAGGGCTGCAAGCTCCGGGAGCCGGGCCCTTCAGGAGCGTCGGCTCGACGAGCCCGCTCGAGTCACTTCGAGGACGCACGCACGAAGAGGTAATCCGGGCGGGGAGCATCGAGTGTCCCGACGTAGAAGGCGAGTCCGCCGCTGTCCACGTAGCCCTGGCGCACGAACCGATCGGCATAGTAGAAGCGGATCCCGGGCGAGCTCCCCTCTGCCACCTTCCAGTGCCCGGAGAAGTTCGTCGGGTACCCGCCGTCCGCGCAACCCGGAGGGCTCGTCGCG
Organism: Curtobacterium sp. PsM8; assembly: GCF_030433875.1. Lineage (NCBI taxonomy): Bacteria > Bacillati > Actinomycetota > Actinomycetes > Micrococcales > Microbacteriaceae > Curtobacterium > Curtobacterium sp. PsM8. The sequence continues at coordinate 27,570 of NZ_JARUXD010000038.1, forward strand.
GCGTTCCCGGTCCGGCATGCGAGGTTGATGGGGATGTTGCGCGCCGTGTAGGTCCGGTCGGCGGACACGGTGAACTCGGCGGCGCGGTCGCCGCTCTCTCCCTGGAGTCGCCAGGTGCCGGTGTAGTCCTGGGGCTCCGGCTGTGCCGGGACGACGCACCCGGTCAACGCGACCGACAGCAGCGCGATCAGCGTCGCGACGCCTACCCGGCCTCCTGTCACCGTCGCACCTCCACCGTCCGCGTACGTCCGATCCGTGCCTGGGGGCGCACGGCGGGATGAAGCCGGTGAGCGTCCTGGCCAGCACACCGTCGGCCAGCGAACCAGCGGCCAGCTCGCCAGCAGGAGGAGGGGAATCGGAGCGAGTGACGGGAATCGAACCCGCGCTACCAGCTTGGGAAGCTGGAGTTCTACCATTGAACTACACTCGCGCATCCCGTCGAACGGGACCGCACCAGCCTAGCGGAACTTCCGCTGGATGCCAGCCGGACGCCCGTGGCGGACGCACGCCGCGCCTCCCGTCCGCCCCTGTCTCTCCGCTGTGAGCCGCGCTCTCCGACGGACATCGCCAGGGGGCCGTGTGTACCGTCCGAGGGGATCACCGAGCTCGCACGACCGACCCGAGGAGGAACCGGAATGGTCCGACACCCCCTCATCGACGACGTGGTCGGCCCGGCCATCGTGGTGGACTCCAGCGCCCCCGTGGTGTGGCTCACCGACTCCCTCGACTCACTGCTGCGTCGCGCCGAAGCGGCCGGTCGCACGGTCGTCCTGCGGACCGGCCAGGAGGCTGCACTCACCCCCGCCCTGCGGCACGCGCTGGGTGCGCACGGCGCTGCGTGGGCGGTCCGCGGACCGGACGGGGCGCTCCGCGACGGCCGCACGGGTGTGCCGGCCGCGAGCCTCGACGACTTCGTCACGCACGGTCCCGAACTCCTCGGCGACCCGTCGCCCGAGCACCGCGACGCCGTCGGCTCGGTCCGGCAGATCAGCATCGACCTGACCCTCCGCCACCACGACGAGCGGACGGTCGACATCGGCTCCGCGATCGAGGCGCTGTGCGAGACGGTCGGCACCTGCCCGACGCGGTGGGGCACCTCGGAACCGCTGACGTCGACCTGGGACCGCTGGGTCGTCACGCAGTACGCGATGCACGAGTCGCCCGGCATCAGCACCTCCTACGCGATCGGCGACGGATTCGCCGCGACGATGACCGCGCACCTGACCGGCGGGGTCGTCGTCGAGACGATGTCCGCCGTCCTCACCGTCCCCGAGGGCGGCTCCGACCCGCAGCTCGCCTCCCGCCTGCTCGACGCGGTGCACCGGGTCGCCAGCGACGTCGAGCCGGTCTTCGGTGTCGTCATGCAGCGCCGCGGGGACGCCGACCACCTGGTCCGCGCGGTCGGCTACGGCGAACCCGAGCCGCTCGCGGTCATCGTCGGCCCCGAGGCCACCCGCTTCCTGGACCGCCGCGGTCAGTGGCCGCCGGTCCGCACCACCACCGACACCTTTGCGGGCGAGGTCGGCGAAGGCCTGGTCGTCCGGTTCGAGGACGGCTGGACCGCGCTCGAGTCGTTCCTCGACCGCATCGACGAGGACCGCTTCCTGCAGCTCGTCGGCGGTGCGCCCCTCGACGCCGCCCACGACGACGGCGCACTCGGGCCGCACGCGATGCAGCACGGCGGTCAGGGGTCCCCGGGTGCCGCGTGACGTGACCCTCCTCTGCCGCGGCGAGGTGCAGGTCCGCGACGTCGCCGAGGCGCTGCTGCTCCACGACGACGCCTGGGGCGTCCGGGCGCTCGACGACGGTCCGATGCTGCAGGTCTGCCGCGACGCCACGCACCCGGTCATCACGGTGCTCGGCGTGCGACGGGTCGACGAACTCGACGAGGTCACGCGGCTGCTGCCCGACGCCCCGGCGCTCCCGGTGCCGCTGTGGTGGGTCGACACGGTGACGCCGTTCGACGACGACGGCGAGCGCGGGGTGACGGCGGCGCTGGAGGCATCGCTCGACCTCGACGCCGTCTGCATCGTCCACGGGGACTGACGAGCGGTCGCCGCTCGGCGCGGGCGGCGCTGCCCGACGCTGACGCTGCCGTCCCTAGGCGCAGCGGGCGCGCATCCGGCGAGCCGCGGCACAGAGGACCGGCACGTCGGTCCGCGCCGTGCCGATCAGCACGGACGCCGGGGTCTCGATCGGTCGCCGCGTCAGCCGTTCCGCGAGCGCGGACACCTGCGACCACGGCACGGCCGGTTCCTGCTCGGTCATCGTCGGCGGGAGGCGCTGCACCGCCGCGGCGATGTCGACCAGGCGCATCCGGACGGCGTCGTGCACCAGCTCCTCGGGCAGGGCCGGGTCGGCGACGTAGGTGCGGATCCGGTCGCAGGACGCGATGACGTCGTCCAGGGACTGCCGGACGGGCGCCGTCACAGCGGGACCGCCCGCTCGAGTACTTCGTCCGGCAGGGCGTCGGCCGCCAGGACGTCCACGCGGACGCCGAGCAGGGCCTCGGCGTCGTCCTGCATCCGCATCAGCGCGAACATGCCGGTCGGCGGGGTCAGCTCCACGACGAGCTCGACGTCGGCCGGCCAGTCGTCCTCGCGGTGCGGTCCGGAGGCGCCGACGAGCAGGCGGACGGCGACGGCACCGTGCTGGGCGAAGGACGCGCAGAGTTCGTCACGGTGCCGGTGGACCAGCTCGCGCAGGGGGAGGGGTTCGGAGACGGGCTGCAGGTCGATCGACGTGCGGAAGCCCGCGGCGAGCAGCAGACGTTGCAGGGCGGCGAGCGAGGGCTCGCGACGCCCGTTCTCGTAGGTGCTGATCACGCTCTGGGTGACGCCCGCCCGCCGGGCGAGCTGCACCTGGGTCAGGTCGGCGCGCTGCCGGGCGTCACGGATGATCGCGGCGGCGGAGAGCGTCGTCATCGACGCACGAGCGTGTCCAGGCGGCATGTCGGCAACGATACACAGGATTCCGTATTTCGTACCGGATTCCGCTGGCGGCTCGGCGAACCGACCGGGAGGCCCGTTCAGCGCGGCTGGGACACGTCCGCCCGGTGGAAGTTCAGTGCCGACCGTGACGCCGTCGGTCCGCGCTGCCCCTGGTAGCGGGACTGGTAGTCCGCCGACCCGTAGGGCTTCTCGGCCGGGCTCGACAGCTGGAAGAAGCAGAGCTGTCCGATCTTCATCCCCGGCCAGAGCTTGATCGGCAGCGTCGCCACGTTCGACAGCTCGAGGGTCACGTGGCCGGAGAAGCCCGGGTCGATGAAGCCGGCGGTCGAGTGCGTCAGCAGCCCGAGCCGTCCGAGCGAGCTCTTGCCCTCGAGGCGGGCGGCGATGTCGTCCGGCAGCGAGACGACCTCGAAGGTCGAACCGAGCACGAACTCGCCCGGGTGCAGCACGAAGGCCTCGTCCGGGTCGGTCTCGACCAGGCGCGTCAGGTCGGGCTGGTCCACCGCGGGGTCGATGTGCGGGTACTTGTGGTTGTCGAACAGCCGGAAGTACTTGTCCAGCCGGACGTCGATGCTCGACGGCTGCACGAGGGCGGCGTCGTAGGGGTCGAGGCCGATCCGGCCCTGGTCGAGCTGGGCGGTGATGTCACGGTCGGAGAGCAGCACGGGGGAAGCCTACTGGCCGACCCGGGCGGACGTGGCTGGTCGGGTGCGGACCAGGGGGTGAATCCACATGGTGGGTCCAGAGCGGCGCGCCTACGATGGAGGGTCCGCGGACCGCGGACGGAACCGACCCGAGACAGGTATGGCCGTCACGTCTTCTCAGCCCCAACCGGACAGCGCCACCGGGACCGACAGCGCCCACCGTCCGGACAGCGCGCAGCGTCCGGACACTGCCACCCGGACGGGAGGCCCGGCACCGGAACACGCGCCCGTCACCACCCGCACGTCCACCGTCGCGACCGTCCTGGTCATCGCCGTGCCCCTCGTGGTCGCGTGCGCGGTCCTCGGCATGACGATCACGGGCGCGTTCACCGCGAACCAGCAGCTGGAGTCGGCCGGCGACCTGGTGCAGTTCGGTCTGGTCGCCGCCCGCGGCGTGCACGACGGCGTCGCAGCGCTGACCGTCGGTCTGCTCATCGTCGCGGCGTTCGCGTTGCCGGCGCAGAAGGCCGACCACGGTGCGATGTCGTCGGTGCAGCACCGGGCCGCACGCTGGGCGGCGATCGCCGGGTCGATCTGGTTCCTGGCCGCCGTCGTCGGCATCGTGCTCACCGGGGCGAACACCCTCGGCGTCCCGCTGACCAGCCCCGTCTTCGCCCGCAACTTCCTGCTCTTCGCGTTCCAGGTCGAGATCGGGCAGTCACTGGTCGTCTCCGCCGCCGCGATCCTCATCGCGACGGTGCTCGCGGCACTGGCCACCCGGGCCACCACCCTGGCGTTCGCGACCGTCGCCGCGCTCTTCGCACTGCTGCCCCTCGCCCTGTCCGGCCACGCCGCGGGGTCGCTCGAGCACGCCAACGCCGTGAACTCCCTCGCCGTGCACCTGGTCGGGGTGTGCGTGTGGGCCGGCGGGCTCGTCTCCGTCGTGCTGCTCCGCACCCGGATGAAGGGCGCCACCGGACGCGTCGTCGCCCGCTACTCGACGCTCGCCGGGTGGGCTTTCGGTGCGGTGGCGTTCTCCGGCATCGTGAACGCGCAGCTCCGGCTGACCGGGCCGCTCGACCTGTTCACGACGCCCTACGGGTGGCTCATCACGACCAAGGCCACGATCCTGGTGCTGCTCGGCATCGCCGGGGTCGTGCAGCGGCGGAAGCTCGTGCCGGGTCTGCTCCGCGCGCCGACCGACCGCCGCCTGTTCGTCCGGTTCGCCCTGGCCGAGATCGTCTTCATGGCCGTCGCGATCGGCGTCTCGGTCGCGGTGTCCCGCAGCCAGCCGCCGATCCCGCAGACGCCGGAGACCGGGGCGGACACGCGCTCAGGGCTCATCGGCTACGCGTACCCGCCGGTGCAGACCATGCAGACGTACCTGTCGCAGTGGCACATCGACTGGATGTGGCTCGCGCTCGCCCTGGTCGGCGCGGGCTGGTACCTGTGGAGCGTCCGCAAGCTCCGGCAGCGCGGTGACTCGTGGCCGGTCGGCCGGACCATCGCGTGGCTGCTCGGCTGCGCCGTGTTCATCTGGACGACCTCCGGCGGCCCGGCGGTCTACGGCATGATCCACTTCTCGTCGCACATGGTCCAGCACATGCTGCTGATGATGTTCGTCCCGCTGCCGCTGGTCCTCGGCGGTCCGGTGCTGCTGGCGCTCCGCACCTTGCCGGTCCGCAACGACGGGTCCCGCGGCGCCCGCGAGTGGCTGATGCTGTTCGTGCACTCGCGGTGGATGCAGTTCCTCGGCAAGCCCGCGGTCGCCGGTGTCATCTTCGCCGGGTCCCTCGTGGTGTTCTACTTCACGCCGGCGTTCGAGTACGCGATGCAGTCGCACGAGTGGCACGTCGTGATGGTCGTGCACTTCGTGTTCAGCGGGTACCTGTTCTTCTGGGTCTTCGTCGGCATCGACCCGGGCCCGGCGCGCCCGCAGTACCCGATCCTCATCATCGCCCTGCTCGCGACGCTGGCCTTCCACGCGTTCTTCGGGGTGGCCGTCATGACGTCGCAGTCGGTGTACGCGATCGACTGGTTCCACGCGCTCGGGCAGACGAACGACCGCGCCCTGCTCGACGACCAGCACGTCGGCGGCGGCATCGCGTGGGGGGCCTCCGAACTGCCGATGGTGTTCGTGGCCCTGCTCGTCGTGCGGAACTGGGTGCGCTCCGACGAGCGCATCGCCAAGCGCAAGGACCGCCAGGCCGAGCGCGACGGGGACGCCGAGCTCAAGGCGTACAACGAGCGCCTGACCGCCATGCAGCGCCGGGACTGACCGGACCGCAGAAGGGGCACCGCTCCGACACGCGGGTACCACCGGGTGGAACCATCCGGGCGGTGCCGGACACTCCAGGACATGAGAACCGGAAGCGGCGACGACGCCGAGGACTGGGCGGCAGCGGGCCGCGGTGACGGCGAGGCCTACGGCCGCGTCTTCGACCGCCACCGTGACCGTGTGCACCGTCATGCACTCCGGCTGGTGCCGCCCGAGGTGGACGTCGACGACGTCGTGGCGGTCGTGTTCCTGGAAGCCTGGCGGCGACGACGGAGCGCCCGGCTCGTCGACGGCGACCTGCTGCCGTGGCTGCTCGTCACCGCGACGAACGTCGCACGGAACGCGACGCGGACCACGATGCGGTACCGGCGCCTGCTCGCCACGCTCCCGCCCGCCGACCACGCTCCGGACCCGGCCGACCGACACGACGACGGCGCTGCCGTCGCCGCGTTCCGGAGGCTCTCCCCGGCCGACCAGCAGGTCCTGGCCCTCTGCGTGATCGCCGGACACCGCGAGTCCGAGGCCGCCGAGGTCCTCGGTGTCCCGCTCGGGACCGTCAAGTCCCGCCTCTCCCGCGCCCGGAAACGCCTCAGCACACAGTTCGCCGAGCAGACGGCGGCCCCCACAGCACCCGCGACCACCACCGGAGGACCACGATGAACACGACCTCCCGAGACGACGCCCTCCGCGCCCTGCTCGTCGACCGCGTCGGTCGTTCCGCCAGGCGGCGTCGCTGGCTCGTCCCGACGATCGGCGTCGGCGCGTTCGTCGCCGCCGGCGCCCTCACCGCCGGAGCGCTCGTCGGCACCGGGTTCCTGCAGCAGACGCTCGCCCCCGAGGACGCGACAGCCCTCGTCGAGACCGGTGTAGCCGGGGACGTGACCCTGCTCGGCGCACCGGTCGTCCGCGTCAGCGACGGGGCGACGAGCCTGACACTGCCCGACCGGCCGTCCGGCGCGCACCACGTCGCCGTCGGGCTGCAATGCGCGCCGCCCGAGACCGCGACCGTCACCGTCGGGGCGGACGAGGGCGATGGTGAGCCGACGACCGCGGACTGCGGGACGTCGATCACCCTGCCCGTGGGGTCGAGTGCGGGGGAGCGGCCGGTCGTCCGGGTGGACCACGCCGGGAGCCCGATGACCGTCTGGGCTGCGTGGGCACGTCCGGACCCGGTGCCGGGTCCGTCGCCCGAGCAGCAGGACGCCGTCGAGGACGGGGTCGTCACGAGGCCGGAGTACGTCGCGGCGTGGGACCGGTACGTGGGGTGCATGCGGGCGTCCGGGCACCCGGTCGACCTCGGTGACGAGGACCCGGTCGTGTTCGCGATCGCGGTTGCTGCCGAGTCGGCACAGGCCGACACCCGGTGTGGGGCGGTCGAGCTGGGGCAGGTCGGCGCACTGTGGCAGGCCGAGCACCCGGACGCGCAGGAGTTCACGAGCGCGGCGGGAGCGCGGTACGACCCGGCGGCGGACCCGCGGTACGCGGGGGAGCGGTAGCGGGAGCGCTGGCCGTGCGGGGCGCAGCCGGACGACGGACGGGACCCGTGGTGTGGCGCGGGGCGAGCCGCCCGACCGGGGACCACCCGGGCCCGTCCCGGCCCGGGCGGAACCACCCCAGGGGCCCCCCGGGGGCGGCGG
>NZ_JARUXD010000039.1:0-34395 GCF_030433875.1 Curtobacterium sp. PsM8
GGCCAGCCTGCCGGCCTGCCGGCCTGCCGGCTGGCGTCCTACGCGACCGCCTCCACCGGCGGGCAGGCGCACACGAGGTTGCGGTCCCCGTACGCCTGGTCGATCCGGCGCACCGGCGGCCAGTACTTCCGCCCGGCCTGTCCGACGGCCGGGTACACCGCCTGCTCACGCGTGTAGGCGTGCTGCCACTCCCCCGTGATCACCGACGCGGCCGTGTGCGGCGCGTTGACGAGCGGGTTGTCCTCGGCCGGCCAGTCACCCCGGGCGACGGCGTCCGCTTCGGCACGGATGGCGAGCATCGCGTCGACGAAGCGGTCGAGCTCGGCGAGGTCTTCGCTCTCGGTCGGTTCGACCATGAGCGTGCCCGCGACCGGGAACGACATCGTCGGCGCGTGGAAGCCGTGGTCGATGAGGCGCTTCGCGACGTCGTCGACCGTGATGCCGGTGGCTTCACGCAGGGGACGGAGGTCGAGGATGCACTCGTGCGCGACCAGCCCGGACTCGCCCGTGTAGAGGACCGGGAACGCCTCGCGCAGGCGTGCCGCCAGGTAGTTCGCGCCGAGCACGGCGACCTCGGTCGCGCGGGTGAGCCCCTCGACGCCCATCATCCGGACGTAGGTCCAGGTGATCGGCAGGATGCTCGGGCTGCCGTAGGGCGCGGCCGAGACCGGGCCGCCGGCGTGGGCCAGACGGCCGCCGTCGGCGTTCGCGTCCGCACCGGTACGACGGTCGGCGTCCTGCGCCATCGGGTGCCCGGGCAGGAACGGCGCGAGGTGCGCCTTGGCCGCGACCGGACCGACGCCCGGCCCGCCACCGCCGTGCGGGATGCAGAACGTCTTGTGCAGGTTGAGGTGCGAGACGTCCCCGCCGAAGTCGCCGAAGCGCGCGTGACCGAGGAGCGCGTTGAGGTTGGCGCCGTCGACGTAGACCTGGCCGCCGGCATCGTGCACGGCGTCGCAGATCGCGGTGATGTCGTGCTCGTACACGCCGTGCGTCGACGGGTACGTGATCATCAGCGCGGCGAGGGCGTCGGCGTGCTCGGTCGTCTTCGCGCGGAGGTCGTCGAGGTCGACGTTGCCGTCCTCGTCGCACGCCACGACGACGACCCGCATGCCGGCGAGGACCGCCGACGCCGCGTTCGTGCCGTGCGCGCTCGACGGGATGAGGCAGACCGTGCGGGCCTCGTCGCCCCGCGAGCGGTGGTAGCCGCGGATCGCGAGGAGCCCGGCGAGCTCACCCTGGCTGCCGGCGTTCGGCTGGACCGACACGGTGTCGTACCCGGTGACCTCGGCGAGCCAGGTCTCGAGGTCGCCGATCATGTCGAGGTAGCCCTGCACGTCCTCGCGCGGGGCGAACGGGTGCAGACGGGCGAACTCGGGCCAGGTGACGGCGGCCATCTCGGTCGCCGCGTTGAGCTTCATCGTGCAGCTGCCGAGCGGGATCATGCCGCGGTCGAGCGCGTAGTCCTTGTCGGACAGGTGCTTGAGGTAGCGCATCATCCGGGTCTCGCTGCGGTGCGCGGAGAAGACCGGGTGGGTCAGGAACGCGCTCTCGCGGTCGAGGCCGGACGGCAAACCCGTGCCCGCGTCACGGACGGCGGCCTCGGTGCCCGGGACGGTCACGTCCGCGGCACCGAAGACGGCGGCCAGGGCGACGACGTCCTCCGGCACGGTGGTCTCGTCGACGGACACCTGCAGGGTGTCGGCGTCCACGAGGTGCAGCAGGTACCCGGCGTCGTGTGCGGCGGCGACGACGGACTCGGCGCGGCCGGCGAACCGGAGCGTCAGGGTGTCGAAGAAGCCGTCGTGCACGACCTCGGCGCCCGCGGCACGGGCGACGTCGGCGAGTGCGGTCGTCGTCCGGGCGACCCGGTGCGCGATGAAGCGGAGGCCCTCGGGCCCGTGGTAGACCGCGTACATCGATGCCATCACGGCGAGGAGCACCTGCGCGGTGCAGATGTTCGACGTCGCCTTCTCGCGGCGGATGTGCTGCTCGCGGGTCTGCAGGCTGAGGCGGTAGGCCATGCTGCCGTCCGCGTCGAAGGACACCCCGACGAGACGACCCGGAAGCTGACGCTCGAGGCCCGCTCGGACGGCGAGGTACCCGGCGTGCGGGCCGCCGAAGCCGAGCGGGACGCCGAAGCGCTGGCTGGTGCCCACCGCGACGTCGGCGCCCAGGTCACCGGGGCTGGCGAGCAGGGTCATCGCGAGCAGGTCGGCCGCGACGACGGCGATGCCGCCGCCCGCGTGGACGCGCTCGATGGTGCGGGTGGGGTCGACGATGCGACCGGAGGCGCCGGGGTACTGCAGGACGACGCCGAACGCGCCGTCGAGCTGCTCGTCGGTGGGGCCGTCCGCGGCGTCGAAGCCGCGCAGGGCGATGCCGACCGCGTCGGCGCGGTGGCCGAGGAGTGCCGCCGTCTGGGGCAGCAGGTCGGCGTCCACCAGGAAGGCGTCGCCCTTCACCTTCGAGGCGCGGCGGGCGAGGAGCATGCCCTCGACCACGGCGGTGCCCTCGTCGAGCATCGAGGCCCCGGCGGTGGCCATGCCGGTGAGGTCGGACACCATCGTCTGGAAGTTGATCAGGGCTTCGAGGCGGCCCTGGGAGATCTCCGGCTGGTACGGCGTGTAAGCGGTGTACCAGCTCGGGTTCTCGAGCACGTTCCGCTGGATGACGGCGGGCGTGTGGGTGTCCGCGTAGCCCAGGCCGATCATCGCGCGGCGGACCGTGTTGCGGCCGGCGACGGCACGGAGTTCGGCGAGCGCTTCGGTCTCCCCCACCGCGGTCGGGATCGACGAGTCGGTCACCGGGGCGGCGTGGATGGACTCCGGGATGGCCGCACGGACGAGGGCGTCGAGCGAGGGCTGCCCGACGACGTCGAGCATGGCGCGCTGGTCGGCCGGGGTCGTCCCGATGTGCCGGTCGGCGAACGTGGTCTGCAGGTTGTCGTCCTGCCGCAGGATGCTGGTCATGCGATGGACGCCCGGTAGGTGTCGTGGTCCATCAGGTCCTCGGGGAAGGACGTGCCCTCGACGCGGAGCTTGACGAGCCAGCCGGCACCGAACGGGTCCTGGTTGACGGTGTCGGGCGTCGCGACGACGGCGTCGTTGACCTCGACGACCTCGCCCTCGATCGGCGCGAAGAGCTCGCCGACGCTCTTGGTGGACTCGATCTCGCCGAGCTGTTCGCCGGCGGTCGTGGTGGTGCCCACTGCGGGGAGCTCGACGTAGACGACGTCACCGAGCTGTTCGGCCGCGTGGTCGGTGATCCCGACGGTGACGACGTCGCCCTCGACGAGGATCCACTCGTGGTCCTTGGTGTACTGCAGTGCGGTCTGGTCGGTCATGGGGATCAGCCTCTCGAAGCGCGACGGTAGAAGGGGAGAGCGGTGACGGTTCCGGGGATGGCGGTACCGCGGACGTCGATGTGGAGGACCTGTCCCCCGTCGGCGCAGTCCGGGTCGACGAAGGCCATCGCGACGGGGTGGCCGAGCGTGGGCGACAGGGCACCGGACGTGACGCTGCCGACGACGACACCGTCACGGAGCACGGCGTACCCGGCACGTGCGGCACGGCGGCCGTCCATCGTGATGCCGACGAGCACGCGGGCGTCGGCGGCGGGCTCGACGCCGGCGTCCCCGACGAAGGAGCCCGAGGTGGCGACGACCCGACCGAGTCCGGCCTGCGCGGGACGCACCGAGGTGTCGAGCTCGTGCCCGTACAGCGGCATGCCCGCTTCGAGCCGGAGGGTGTCCCGTGCGGCGAGTCCGGCGGGCACGACCCCGCGCTCGGCTCCGGCGGCGAGCAGAGCGTCCCAGATCGCCGGCGCAGTCTCGGTGTCGCAGTACAGCTCGAAGCCGTCCTCGCCGGTGTAGCCGGTGCGGGCGATGAGGACCTCGCTGCCGTCGAAGAGCGCGTGCAGGACCCGGTAGTAGCGGAGTTCGTCGAGCGGGGTCTCCGGCTGCAGGCGGTCCGTGACGACCAGGTCGTCGAGCGTGCCCGCGGCCGCCGGACCCTGGATCGCGACGAGGGCGGTCCGGTCGGAGTCGTCCGTGACGGTGACGTCGTGTCCGGCCGCCCGCTCCTGCATTGCCTGGACGGCGACGTCCCGGTTGCCGGCGTTCGCCACGACGAGGAACACGTCGTCGCCGGTGCGGTACACGACCAGGTCGTCGAGGATCCCGCCGTCCGGGGTCAGGAGCAGCGAGTACTTGGCCCGGCCGACCGGCATCGCGCCGAAGGACCCGGCGAGCGCCGCGTCGAGGTACGGGACGGCATCCGGCCCCTGCACACCGATCTCGGCCATGTGCGAGAGGTCGAACACGCCCGCCGCGTCGCGCACCGCGTGGTGTTCGGCGAGGTCGGACGAGTAGCGGACCGGCATGCGGTGGCCGGCGAAGTCGGTGAACGTGGCACCGGCGGCTTCGTGCGCGGCTTCGAGCGGCGACGAACGCAGCGGTTCAGACATGGACGGAGTTCTCCTGGCATCGGCAGGGCCCGACGGCGATCGTCGGGTGCGGAACTCCCCCTCTGTCATGGGCCTGAGAGTTTCACCGCGGCCCGTGAGGTCCGGCGGCTTTCACCGTGGGCGAGACGACGGTTCCGTGGGATGCGCCCACGGCTCGAGTCTGCTTTTCAGAGTGGCCTGCCCGCTGCGGTGTTGGACCTGAGAGATTGGCGGGGAGCTTGCTCCTTCGGTGCCCGGACCCGGATGGACTGCGTCCGGGTCAGAGGGCTCTCCCGCGGCGGGTGGTCGGCCGTACGTGTTCTGTTGTCCGGCGAGCATACCGAGCCCGCGTTACGGGCATGTGTCACGGTTGCGGGCAACGACCCGGCCGGCCTTCGACATCACGTAGAGTGGCGCCGTGGCAGGACAGCGATCGCGCCCCCGTGGGCAGCTCGAGCAGGCGGTGCTCGAGGCGCTCTGGACCGCGGACGCCGGCCTCACCGCCCGCCAGGTCCTCGAGGTGTTCGAGGAACCGCGCCCCGCCCTGACGACCGTCCTCACCGTGCTCGACCGGCTCGGCCGCAAGGGCACCGTGGTCCGCGAGCAGCACGACGACGCCCCGCTCACCTTCCACGCAGCCCACTCGCGGGAGGACCACACCGCCTCCCTCATGGCGAACGCGCTGGCCGCGTCCTCCGACCGTGAGGCAGCGCTCCTGCAGTTCACCGGCTCGCTCGCCTCCGGGGACCTCGAGGTCCTCCGCCGCGCGATCGACTCCCGAACGCGTCCCTGACCGGACCGGCCCCGTGGTCGTCACCGGCGTCTGCCTCGTCGTCCTCGCCCTCGCCGTCGTCGCGTTCGCCCCGCGGGTGCTCACCCGGGCCGCCTGGACGATCGACCGCCCGCTGACCGCCATCGCCGCCTGGCAGGCCGCCGTCGTCGTCGGGGTCGCCGGCTTCGTCGTCGGGATCGCCCTGGTGGTCCTCGCCGGCCGGCCGCTGACCGACCCGTTCGGCATCGACGACTCCCCCAGCCACGGCCTGAACGTCGGGGTCGCCGTCCTCGCCGTCATCGCGTTCGCCGTCGCCGTCCGCGTCCGCCCGGGCCCCGAGCACGAGGCCGTCCGCGAGGCGATCCGCACCGGTGCCGCACCGCACCGCGAGGTCGACGGCACCCTGGTCGCCGTCCTGCAGGCCGACACCGCCCTGGCCTGCGCGGTCCCCGGCCGCTCCGGCGGGGTCCTCGTCAGCACCGGGCTCGCGGAACAGCTGCGCACCGACGAACTGGAGGCCGTGGTCGCCCACGAACGCGCCCACCTGCGCCAGCACCACACGGCCGTGGTCGGCTTCGCCGAGTCCGTCGAACGTGCCGTCCCGTGGGTGCCGGGAGCGCGGGCGATGGCCCGGTCGACCCGCGTCCTCGTCGAGTTCGCCGCGGACGACGCCGCCGCTCGTCGGGTCGGCCGCGACGCGTTGCGCCGGGCGGTCCTGGTGGCGGACGGGACGGGTGCACTCGGCGCGGTCCGGGCCTCCAGGCTGTCCTGAACCGGACGGGAGGCCCGCCCTGCGCCCGCCTGTCGGCGCGCGGGGCTAGCCTGGTCCGGTCCGCCACCGCGAGGGGAACCGTGCAGCCGCTCACTGAATCCGACATCCGATCGTCCTTCGTCAACGCGATGCCCGACGAACTCGCCCAGCTCCCGATCCCGGGGCTGCACGAGACCCTGTGGAACGAACGCGAGTTCCTGGGCTGGCGCGACCCGCAGGCCGCCCGCCGCGGCTACATGGTGTCGTGGATGGACGACAAGCCGGTCGGCATCGTCGTCCGCGCGGCCGGAGGGTCTCTCCGCCCGGGCATCGCCGCGATGTGCTCCTTCTGCCACTCCCCGCAGCCGGCCACGCAGGTGCGGCTGTTCTCGGCCGCGCGCGCCGGGGAAGCCGGACGGAACGGCAACACGATCGGCTCGTACATCTGCGAGGACCTCGGGTGCCCGATGCTCATCCGCACCGCCCCGCCGCACCTCAACCCGCCGGCGACGATCGCGATGCGCTCGGAGTCGCTGCTCGCACGGCTGCACAACTTCACGGCTGACATCATGAAGACGGCGTGAGCTCGGACCGCTTCCGCTCGGCACGTTGGGCCGTCGTCGAGGAACTCGGGGAAGGCCGCTGGCGTCTGACGATCCGCGACGAGGCGGACGACGAACTCGGCTCCTTCGGCCTGGGTGTCGAGGGGCCGTGGGACCCGGACGTCGAACCGCACGTGGGGTTCGTGCTCACGCAGATCGGGCTGGCACTGACCGGCGCGCGGCCGTGGCGTGTGGACGAGCTCGGTGACCAGCGGACGCCGGTGCTGCCGCTGGCGCTGGTGCGCTGACGACTGGTCGCGGTTCAGTCCGCCGCTGCGAAGTTGCGGAGGACCTCCCGGTCGTCGTCCGCCCGTGACGCCCAGACCAGTTCGCTGCGGTGGGCGCTGCCCTCGAGCGGCAGGAGCACCACGGTGTCCGGGGCCGCGAGCGCCGCGCTCTCCGGCAGGACCGTGACGCCGAGGCCGACACCGACCAGGTGCAGGACGGTCGCCCAGGTCGTCGCCTCCTGCACGATGCGCGGCCGTCGACCGCCGTCGGCCACGGGCGCGGTGTTCCGTTCGGTGGCGAGCGTGCCGGCCTCGGCGGGGAAGAACACGAACGGGTCGTCGAGCAGCTCCGGCCCGCGCACGGACGAGCGGCCGGCGAACCGGTGGTGCCGCGGCACGGCGGCGACGAACGGTTCGCTGCGGAACCGGGCGAAGCGCACCCCGTCGACCGGGTCCGGGTCGCGCACCACCGCCAGGTCGAGTTCCCCACGCTGCACGGCCGCGACGAGTCGTGACGAGAAACCCTCCGTCAGTTCCACCCGGACCAGCGGGTAGCGCTGCCGGAACCGCTGCACCCGCTCGATCGGTCCGAGCGGCAGGGCCGACACGACGAACCCGACGTCGAGCCGACCCGCCTCACCACGGCCGACGCGGACGGTCTCGTCGAGGTCCCGCCGAGCCTGGGCCAGCAGCGACCGGGCCCGCCCCTGCAGCACCCGACCGGCCGGCGTGAGGGCGACGCTCCGGGAGGTCCGGTTGAACAGGTCGGCGCCGAGGGCGACCTCGACCCGGCGGATGAGCTGCGACAGGGCCGGTTGCGCGATGCCGAGGTCCGCGGCCGCCCGGCCGAAGTGCAGCTCGTCGGCGAGCGCCAGGAACGCCCGGAGCTGCCGGAGGTCGACCTCGGGTGCACGATCCATGCAGTGATCGTATCGATCCGTCCGAACGAGTATTGGACAGCACTGCATCCGTGTCCCGAGGATGGACCCATGCCCACCACCACCCGCATCACCGGCGATCAGGTCGTCGTCGAGGACCTGTCCACCGCCGCCGACGCCGCGGCCTTCCAGTCCCTCAACGAGCGGTGGATCACGACGTTCTTCACGCTCGAGGACGAGGACCGCCGGCTGCTCGGCGACCCGGTACAGCACATCGTCGCCCCCGGCGGCGTCGTCCTCGTCGCCCGCCTCGGCGACGTGGTCGTCGGCTGCGTCGGACTCGCCCCACACGGGGTCGACGAGTTCGAACTCGTCAAGATGGCCGTCGACCCCGACCACCAGGGACACGGCACGGGCCGTCGCCTCATCCGCGCCGCGATCGACCGGGCTCGCACGCTCGGCGCCCGCCGGGTGCTGCTCGAGACGAACAGCTCCCTCGTCAGCGCGATCCACCTGTACGAGACGACCGGGTTCCGGCACCTGGGCGCCGACGAGCACCCGCCGAGCCCCTACGTCCGGGCGGACGTGGCGATGGCACTCGACCTCTGACGACCCGGCCACCTGTCGGGCCAGGCCGGAGCGCGCACCGCTTGACGGGCCTCCCGGCCGGTCCGCGTACCGTCCGTCGCATGCCCCGCGACCAGTACGAGTTCAGCGACCCGACCACCCGGTACCCCAACACCAGCCCCGAGCCGCAGCAGCAGCCGGAACCGGGCCTGGAGTCGCGGATGCACCCGAAGCCGGACCACGGCGAGGACTCGTACCGGGGCACCGGACGGCTCACCGGGCGCCGCGCACTGATCACCGGCGCGGACTCCGGCATCGGCGCAGCCGTCGCCATCGCGTACGCGCGGGAAGGTGCGGACATCGCCCTCGCCTACCTGCCCGACGAAGAAGAAGACGCGCAGCGGATCGTCGCCCTGATCGAGGCCGAGGGCCGGAAAGCCGTCACCATCCCCGGCGACCTGACTGCCCGGAACTACCCCGCCGTGCTCGTCGAACGCGCCGTCGCCGAACTCGGCGGGCTCGACGCGATCGTCGCCTGCGCCGGCAAGCAGCACTGGCAGGCCGAGATCACCGACATCAGCGACGACCAGCTCGTCGACACCTTCACGGTCAACGTCCTCTCGCTCTTCCGCCTCGTCCAGGCCGCTCTGCCCCACCTGGAGCCCGGGTCGACGATCATCACCACCGCGTCGATGGAGGCGTACCAGCCCGCCCCCGACCGCCTGGACTACGCCGCCTCGAAGGCCGCGATCAACAACTTCTCGAAGGGCCTGGCGCAGCAGCTCATCGGCCGCGGCATCCGGGTGAACGTCGTCGCTCCCGGACCGACCTGGTCCGTGCTGCAGGTGTCCGCCGGGGTCGACCCGGAGACCCTGCCCGACTTCGGATCCAGCGAGTCGCCGATGGGCCGACCCGGACAGCCCGCCGAACTGGCGCCCGCGTACGTGTTCCTGGCGTCGCACGAGTCGAGCTTCGTCGCCGGTGAGACCCTCAACGTGAACGGCGGCATGGTCACACCCTGACGCGCTCGGGTGTTCCTCGTGCGTCGCGTTGCTACGCTCACGGCATGGCGACGCACGAGGTCCAGGCCGTCCGCGAACAGGGCATGTGGCAGGTGTTCATCGACGGGTTCCCCGTGACCGAGGTCCGACGGTGGCCGTCGGTCGCCTTCGTGGCGCGGGAGTGGATCTCGTTGACCGACCAGGTGCCCTCGCGCGAGGTCGACCTGCACGTGACCGTCATCGGTCGCAACCACTTCGCCCCGGTCGCCTGAGCGCAGCGATCTCGGGCTCACTGCTCTGATCGGAGCGGTCAGTCGGCGGCTGCCACCAGCTGCTGCGCCCGCTGGTACGACACGTCCAACAGCGGGCCGATCTCGCGGAGCGTCAGACCGGCGTCGTGGAGCTCCTTCGCAGCGGCCGCGGTCTCGCGTCCGGCTGCCCGCCGAGCGCGGTCCGCGTCGGCACGGAGTTCGCCCGCGCGGTCCAGGTGCGCCCGCACGGAGTCGGGCAGCACGATCTCGATCCGCACCGTGAAGTCGACGGCTGGCCGGTCGTGCATGTTCGCCAGCCAGTCGCGCGCCATCGGCTCGATCTCGCTCTGCCGCCGCGCCTGGGTCCGCAGTGCACCGTCGATCCAGACGAGCCAGTAGCGCCCGTCCCGCTGTGCGCGCACGGTGTGTGTCGTCATCATCGTCAGTCCTTCCCGTCGTCACACGCGCGGATGATCGCGCGAGCGAGCATCTCCCGGACCTCCCGGTCCGCACGCTTCACGATAGAAGTCCAACTCGTATTGGACAAGTTTGTCCAGCGGCGTTGGACGATTCGACGCGATCGTGTTCGGTGGTGCTCACACGAGCACGATCGCTGCTCGCCGTGGCCCGGTCGTCGCCGGCACCGGTGCCTGTGGATGAGCGGGCGCCGGGCCGTCATCGTGGAGGACGGCGGCCCGTCACTCCGAGTGCCGGACGGCGCACCCGTCAGGCGACGTGCCAGACGACCCCCTCCTGCGCACTCGACGGGTAGGCCGCAGCGATGCGGAACACCGCCTCGCGCAGGGTCTCCGGCGAGCACGCCAGGTTGATGCGGGCGAACCCCTTGCCCTCGCCACCGAACGGCAGCCCCGAGTTCAGCGCGACGAACGCGTGCTCCCGGAGCGGCACCGCCGGGTCCTCGCCGAGCCCGAGCCCCCGGAAGTCGAGCCACGCCAGGTAGCCCGCACGCGGTCGGGCGTAGACGACGCCGGGCAGGTGCTCGGCCAGGAGCTTCGCGAGCAGCCGGTCGTTGGCGACGATCCGGTCGATGACGTCGTCGAGCCAGCCGACCGCCAGGGTGAACGCCGCCAGGTTCGCGTGCAGCCCGAGGATGCTCGTCCGGCACGCGACCTCCTCCCACAGCGTGTCGAGCAGCGCGGCGGTGCGGGCGTCCCCGGCGACGATGACGGAGCACTTCACGCCGGCCAGGTTCCAGCCCTTGCTCGCCGAGGTCACGCAGACGCTCCGCGCCCCGAGCGGCTCGGCGATCATCGCGAACGGGGTGAACTGCACGCCCGGATGGGTCAGCGGAGCGTGGATCTCGTCGCTGATGACCAGGACGTCGTACCGCGCCGCGAGTTCCGCCAGCGCGGTGAGGTCGGCACGGTCGTGCACCAGACCGATCGGGTTGTGCGGGTTGCAGAGCAGGAAGACCCGGACGCCGTCGGCGAACGCCCGCTCCAGGCCGTCCAGGTCCAGTCGGTAGACACCCCACTGCTCACGGAGCGGGACCTCTTCGACCTGACATCGGGCCTCGTCGACGAGCTCGAAGAACGGCGGGTACACCGGCGGCGTGATCGCGACCCGGCCGCCGTCGGGCAGCGCGAGCCGCAGCGTCTCGACGATCCCCACGCTGACGTCCGTCGCCAGGTACACGCGCGCCGGGTCGACGTCCCAGCCCCAGCGGTCGCGGGCGAACCCGGCGAACGCGGGAGCGAGCGGCCCGGGCCCGTCGAGGTACCCGAGGTCCGACTGCTGCACCCGCTCGACCAGGGCCTGTCGGATCTCCGGCGCGACCTCGTGGTCCATCTCGGCGACGAACAGGGGCAGCACGTCGGGCGCGTACCGCGTCCACTTGATGCTCGTGCGGACCCCGCGGAGCGTGCCGACCGGGTCCTGTTCGTCGCTCGCCATGCGTCCCAGCATGCCTCGGCCGGGAGGCCCGGGGCGAGTCCGCGCGTCATCCTGCGTCGTCTGCGCCCGGATTCGCGCTGAGCGACAGTCCTCGGCCGGTGGTGCGCGAGGGCTGTCGCTCAGCGCGAACCCTGACGGCAGCACCCGCCTACTGTCGGCGACATGACCACGAGCACCGCCGAGAAGGCGACGACCCTCCAGTCCCTGCACTCCGCCCCCCAGATCCTCCGCGTCGTGAACGTGTGGGACGCGATCAGCGCGAAGACCGTCGCCGCGCTGCCCGAGACCCGGGCGATCGCGACGGCCGGGCACTCGATCGCCGCGATGTACGGCTACGAGGACGGCGGCATGCCGCTCGACCTCGCCCTCGCCGGCGCGAAGACCGTCGTCGACGCCGTGGACCTGCCGGTGACCGCCGACCTGGACGACGGCTACGAGGACCCGGCCGAGACCATCCGTCGCGCGATCGGCATCGGCGTCGTCGGTGCGAACGTCGAGGACCGCCTGCGTCCGTTCGACGAGTCCGTCGCCCGTGTCGCCGCGATCATGCGCGCTGCCGAGCAGGAGGGCGTGCCGTTCCAGCTGAACGCCCGCACCGACGCGATCGCCCGCGGCGGGGACCGTCCGATCCAGGAGAGCATCGCGGACGCCATCGCCCGCGGCAGGGCGTTCCTCGACGCCGGTGCTCCGCTCGTCTTCGTGCCGGGTGGCCACCAGCGCGAGGTCGTCGAGCAGCTCGTCGAGGGCCTCGGCCGCGGCAAGCTCAGCGTCATCGGCCTGCCGGGCGCCCTGCCCGCGTCCGAGTACGAGGCGCTCGGCGTCGCCCGCATCTCGTACGGCCCACTCACCCAGCGCGTCGCCCTGCGCGCGCTCCGCGACCTCGCCGCGGACCTGTACCTCGGTGGTGTCGTGCCGGAGGACACCCCGACGCTCAACTGAGCGGCGGTGGGGACATCGCCATGTGACCGATGGGAGGCCCGGTACCAGCTGGTACCGGGCCTCCCGTCCGTCAGGCGGTCACCATCGTGACCGCGCCTCCGGGACTCAGCCGAGCGCCGGGTAGAGCGCGGGGCTGGTGCGGGCGTGGGTCGCCTGCTCGAACCCGTAGCCGAGGCCGATGACGGTCCCCTCGTCGTACGAGCGCCCGAGGAACTCCAGGTTGACCCCGGCGCCGGTGATCGTGGCGTCCGCTGCGGTCGCCTGCCCCATCGGGACGGTCACGGCCGGCATGCCGGTGTTCGGGCTGAGGCGCATGTTCGTGCCCTGCGTGCCGTACGGCGTGCCCGACGGGTAGACGAGCGCGTCGAGGTCCTGCGCGTTCATCATCCCGGTGACGACCTGCTTGCCGGTCGCGATCTGCGTGGTGTGCGACCCGTGCGGACCGGCCCACGCCTGGTACTGCGCGTCGGTGATCGCGTCACGCTGCTGGTAGGTGCTCTTCCGGCTCGGCACGTACTTGCCCGAGTCGAGGATGCCCTGCAGCGAGCGGGCGACGACGTCCGGGTCGAGGTGCTTCGCGACGTACTGGTCCAGGTCGTGCTTGAACTCGTTCGTGCTGCCGCTGCCCTCGCTGAGCACCCGGTTGAACTCGGTCGTCGCGGTGATCGGGACGACGGTGGCGCCCTGGGCCTGGAGGGTCGCCTGCGCCTGGGCGAAGAGCCGTGCCGTGGTGCGGTTCGTGCCGACCATCGACGTTACGTAGCCGATCCGCTTGCCCTGGAGAGCCGTCGGGTCGAGGTACTGCGTGTACGAGGTCGGGACCTTGCCGGTCTGCCCGTCGGTGACCGGGTCCGCGGCGTCGACACCGGTGACGGCGTCGAGGGCGACGGCCGCGTCCGTGACGGACCGGGCGATCGGGCCGCCGGTGTCCTGGCTCAGCGCGAGCGGGATGATGCCGTCTCGGCTGGTGAGACCGACCGTGGGACGGATGCCGACCAGCTGGTTGTACGACGACGGGACCCGGATCGAGCCGCCGGTGTCGGTGCCGAACCCGATGCCCGCCAGGTTGGCGGAGATCGCGGCTCCGGTGCCGCCGCTCGAGCCGCCCGCGGTCTGGCTCGTGACGTAGGGGCTCGCGACGAGGAGCGACGAGCCAGCCGGCTGGTTCGAGGAGAACTCGGAGACGAAGCCGTAGGCGAACTCGTCCAGGCTGGCCTTGGCGAGGACGACGGCGCCGGCCTTCCGGAGACCCGAGACCATCGCGGCGTCCGTGTCCGTCTGGTTGCCGTCCCAGCAGCCGCAGCCACCGGTGGTCGGCATGTCCTTCGTGTCGTAGTTGTCCTTCAGCGCGATCGGGACGCCGAGGAGCATGCTCGTCATCCCGTGCTCGGCGCGCTCGGTGTCGGCGGCCTTCGCGGCGGCGATCGCCCCGGCGTTGGTCGTGACGATCGCGTTCAACGGGCGCCCGCCGGTGGACGTGTCGGTCGTCGTCCGGTCGTACGCGGCGATCCGGTCGAGGTAGTCCTGCGTGATCTCGGCCGAGGTCGTCACGCCGGCGTTCATGGCGGCCTGCATGTCGAGCGTCGAGGACTCGACGAGCTGGAAGGGACCGTCGTCGTAGATCATCCGCTGCGACAGACCGGCGACGTCCGTGAGCGTGATCGTCCCGTCGCCGTCCGTGTCGGCCGGCGAGACCATCGACCAGTCCGCGTCGGTGGCGGTCGCGCCGAGGTGGTCGGACAGGACGGTGAGGTCCGCCCGGGTCACCTGGTCGTCGCCGGTCAGGTCGAGTGCCGTGTAGTACGGGGCGAGCATCGCGGCGGGGCTTGCGTCGACCGCGACGGGGGCGGCGTTCGCGGCGAGGGACGGGGCCGCGACGACAGCGGTGCCGACGAGGGCCAGGAGCGCGGCTCCGGCGACGGTGGTGCGGCGACGGCGGGTCGTCACGGGGGTTCCTCCGGAGGATCGGGGTGCGGTGGGCAGGTCGCTGCGCTTCGGGGATGCGCTCATCGGGCGTCCTCCGTGGTGCTCGCGCGACGGGCGCGACGACGGACGGTGACGAGGCCGGCTCCGGCGAGCAGCAGAGCCGCGCTGGCAGCGATCCACGGGGCGAGGTCCGCGCCGGTCCAGGCGAGGGCGCCGCCGGCGGGGGTGCGGACGGGGTCGGTGCCGACGGGGGTGCCGGCTCCTGCTCCGGTGCCGGCCCCGCTCCCGCCGCCGGTTCCGCCCGGGGCGGCGGTCGGCGTGGCGCTCGGGGTGGCCGTGGGCACCGCGGTCGGAGCTGCGGTCGGGGTCGGGGTGGGCGTGGGCGTGGGTGTGGGTGTCGGGGCTGCGGCGATCGTGACGGTCGTCGAGGCCGGGTCGGCGAGGGTCGTGGTGCTGCCGTCGGCGGCGACCAGGGTCACCCGCGTCACGGTCAGGTCCACCGTCGCGGGGCTCGTCGCCGTGAGCTCGACCGATGCTGCGAGGTCACCGGACACCGCAGGCGAGGTCCCCAGTCGGGTGTGCAGGAGCGAGATCGCGTCGCCGTCCTGCTCGACCGAGTCGAAGCCGCCGTCCGGGCCGGTCGCACTGCCGTCGACGACGTCGAGGGAGTCCGCGTCGGCGGTGATGTCGATCTGGTAGGCGAACACGTCCGAGGTCGCGGGGAGGGTGACGTCGACGTCGACGGTGTCCCCGACCGTCACGGATGCGGGCGCGGTGATCGTCGCCGTGGTCGCGACGGGGGCCGCGGCCGCCGGGGACGCTGCGAAGAGGCCGAGGCCGCCGGCGGCGATCACGGCAGTGCGGAGGGCGGCGGTCGCGGTGGCGGACGTCGTGATGCGGGAGGTCGTGGGGCGGGAGGACGCGGTACGGGAGGTCGTGGTGCGGGAGGTCGTGGTGCGGGAGCGGAGCCGAGTGCGGTGCTGCATCCGTGCGGGTCCTTCGTCAGGGTTCGGGCTGAACGCTTGCTCAGTGCTCGAACCGTAACGACGGGGTGTTTCGCGCTCGGACCCGGTCGGTTTCCCACGTGTTACGCCTCACGCAGCGGAGCCCGCTCGGGCCCGGTCCCGTGCCCGAGTGGACAGAACGGCACAGATGGCGTACTGTTCATTGTTGGTGCCTTGCAGCGAACCCATCTGACTCGCGCACACCGACCGTCTCGAACCGATCCCCCTGGGTCGCATTCCAGCGAGACCACCGCTCCCCGAATGGCGAGCATGCACGTCGAATGCCGACGTGCGCGTCCGCGCTCCTGCGGCCGACGAGACCACGGAGTCCGTCCGGCCCAGCGCAACGCCGAACGACTGAAGAAAGACAGCACCATGACCACGAACGAACGCACCATCATCACCGGGACCGCCATCGCGGCTCCCACCGTCTCCCCCGACCGCATCGCCGAGTTCCCCGTCCGCGAGGACCGCTCGAAGCGCGAGTACCTCGTGCGCATGCCGGCCGACGACCTCGGGCTGTTCCTGACGCCCGGCGTCCGCGTCGCCGTCGACGGCGAAGCGGGCTGGGTCGTGCCCGGCCGCTCCTGGCGGGGCGAGGCCAGCCGCACCATCCTGCAGGCTCGCGCCGTGCAGGCTCCGGAGTTGGCCCTGGCCGCCTGACCACTGCACCACAACGGAACGCCGTCCCTTCGGGGGCGGCGTTCCGTCGTTCCGAGGCAGGGCCTAGAACTCCAGGTCGCCCTCAGCCGCGCCGACGAACCGTCGCCCGCCGTCGGCGTTCACCGGCTGCCGCCCGCCGCACAGCGCTGCTGCGTCCCGGAGTCGGCGGATGAAGGCGGGGTCCTCCGGCTCGAGTTCGTCGTCCGGCGCCTGCCGCACCACGATCTCGCTCGACGGTCCGACGAGCATCGTCGTCCGCTCGAGCGAGCCGTCCTCCCCGACCGTCGGCACCGCGATCGTGTCCGTCCGGGTGTTCGCCCCGAGCACCGCCGCGTAGTCCGCGACCGCGTCGGCGATGCGGTCCCCCGTCAGGATGTCCGTGCCGTCGTAGTGGATGTACTTCACGTGTCGACCTCCCTCGTGCCGAGGGTAGGCACCGGGGTGGAGCACGCAGTACAGGATCGGGCGGGAGGCGCGGGCGGTGGACAACTGGCGGCGCATGTCGGTCTCATCCACAGCCCGGTAGCGTCGATCGTCGATCACTGAGGAGTTGCCATGCAGCACGAGCACATCGCGCGGATGATCCGGCTTGCGCGTGAGGACATCGGCATGACCCAGGAGGCGCTGGCTGCCGTTGTCGGCGATGTGGCGTCGTCGATCGCGGCCTACGAGGCAGGTTCGGAGACACCAGACCCCGAGACGCTACAACTGATCACCGCGGCGACCGAGATGCGACCGAGCATCCCGCTCGCCGTCCATGCCGACCGGATCCGAGCCGAGGCCACGCGTCATCGTCTTCGCGACGTGCGGGTGTTCGGATCGGTCGTCCGCGGGACCGACACGGCTCGGAGCGACATCGACCTGGTCGTCGGGACCGAGCCGGGTGCGGACCTGTTCGACCTCGGCGGCTTCGTCGTCGCCGTCGAAGGGCTCACCGGGTTCCCCGTCGATGTGATGACTGAGGAGCAGCTCGACGACGAGTACTTCGCGCACGTGCGGGACGACGCCGTTCCGTTGTGAGGAAGGGGTCCACATCTCCTCAGAGCACGTCGCCGGTCGGGTACAGCACCCACGGGCCGGCACCGGTCTCCGGGCACTGCTCGTCGATCACCCGCTTGACCACCGAGTAGTCCGCGGGAGCGCGGCGGTACATCAGCGTGACGAGGTGGACGTCCGTCTCGACACGACCGTCGGGCCAGCGGGCGTCGTAGCGGATGACACGCTTCGGCCGCCGCAGCCATCGCGAGGGACGGATCTCCGCGACGGCACGGAAGACCGTCGGCAACTCGTCCGACTGGTCTGAGCGCCCGGCTGCAGCTCTGCGTTCCCCCACGCCTGTGATCCTAGGAGCGCGACGCGTGCCGGAGCGTCAGTTGTTGAAGCGGAACTCCACCACGTCGCCGTCCTGCATGACGTACTCCTTGCCTTCGATGCGGGCCTTGCCCTGCGACCGAGCCTCGGCGATCGAGCCGGTGGCGACGAGGTCGTCGAACGAGATGACCTCGGCCTTGATGAAGCCCTTCTCGAAGTCCGTGTGGATGACGCCGGCAGCCTGGGGAGCCTTCCACCCCTTGCCGATCGTCCACGCGCGGGATTCCTTCGGCCCTGCCGTCAGGTAGGTCTGCAGCCCGAGGGTCTCGAACCCGATGCGCGCGAGCTGGTCGAGGCCGGACTCGGTCTGACCGGTCGACTCGAGGAGCTCCTTGGCGTCCTCCGGGTCGAGGTCGATCAGCTCGGACTCGACCTGGGCGTCGAGGAACACGGCCTGCGCCGGTGCGACGAGGGCAGCGAGCTCAGCCTTGCGGGCGTCGTCGGTGAGGATCGCCTCGTCGACGTTGAACACGAAGATGAACGGCTTGGCGCTGAGCAGCCCGAGCTCCTTGATCGGCTCGAGGTCGACCTTGCTCGCCGAGAGCAGGACGCCCTTCTCGAGCTCGGCCTTCGCGGCGTTCGCCGCCTCGAGCACGGCGGGCTCGGCCTGCTTCAGCTTGAGCATCTTCTCGTAGCGGGGCAGCGCCTTCTCGATGGTCTCGAGGTCGGCGAGGATCAGCTCGGTGTTGATGACCTCGAGGTCGTCCTTCGGGGACACCTTGTTCGCCACGTGCACGACGTCGTCGTCGGTGAACCCGCGGACGACCTGCGCGATGGCGTCGGCTTCGCGGATGTTCGCGAGGAACTTGTTGCCGAGTCCCTCGCCCTCGCTCGCACCCTTGACGATGCCGGCGATGTCGACGAACGACACCGGCGCGGGCACGGTCTTCTCGGAGTGGAACAGCTCGGCGAGCTGGTCGAGACGCGGGTCGGGCAGGTTCACCACGCCGACGTTGGGCTCGATGGTGGCGAACGGGTAGTTGGCCGCGAGCACCTGGTTCTTGGTCAGGGCGTTGAACAGGGTCGACTTGCCGACGTTCGGGAGACCGACGATTCCGATGGTGAGAGCCACGGGAGGACAGCCTACCGGCGGCAGCCCGCCGGGGCCGACCCGGGCCTCCAGTCCGGCATCGTCAGATGGCCGCGACGCGCTCCTCGACGACGGCCAGGACATCGGCCTGGAGGCGGTGGGACGCCCGCCAGTCGCCCGGCACCTCGAGCCGGTGGTCGGCCTGGTCGACGGTCTGGAGGCGCGCCCGGGTCCCCCGCACCAGTTCCGGCCGCCAGACGGGATCCGCCGATCCGCCGAGTGCGACGTGGGTCTCGTCGGCTGCGGCGAGCGCCTGGCGGACGGCGTCGTCGGTGAGGACCGGCGTGAGCCAGACGCCGGGCACCCCCTCGGCGAGCGCCCACGGCAGGGCGGCGCAGCCGAACGACTTGGCGATGACGAGGTCCGGTCGGCGCCCCGCGAGCGCGCTCGTCAGTTCGTGCTCGACGAAGCGGACCGGGTCGGCTGCGGCGCTGTCGTCGACCGTCCACCGGGGTGCGACGACGGTGCAGCCGGCCTGCCGGGCGATGGCGTCCGTCCACCAGAGCAGGGGCGCCTGCTGGCCGTACCCCGTACCTGCGAGGACCAGGACGAGCGGGGTGCGCGGCGCGGGGTTCTCCATCTGCGCGGGGTGCTCCATCTGTTCAGGGTAGGAGCGGGGGCACCACGCCGTGGCCGGTTCCGGTGATGTCGGTTCTCCGTGCAACGATCGATGGCGTGCTGAACTTCACCGCCATCGACTTCGAGACCGCGAACAACTCGCCCGCCAGCGCGTGTTCGGTCGGACTCGTCAAGGTGCGCGGCGGTCGTGTCGTCGACCGGGCCTCCTGGTTCATCCGCCCGCCGGCCGGGCACGACGACTTCCTGGAGTGGAACACCCGCATCCACGGGATCGTCCAGTCGGACGTGACGCACGCAAAGTCGTGGGAGCAGCAGTACCCGGACCTGGTGGCGTTCGCGGAGAGTGACGTGTTGGTCGCGCACAACGCCCGGTTCGACATGGGCGTGATCGCCGGCGGGTGCGCGGCGACCGGCATCGAGATCGCTGAGCACCACTCGATGTGTTCGCTGCAGGTCGCCCGCAAGACCTACACGCTCGACTCGTACCGCCTGCCGATGGCCGCGATGGCCGCCGGGTTCTCGGGCTTCCAGCACCACGACGCCGCCGCCGACGCCGAGGCCTGCGCCGCGATCGTCGTGCACGCTGCCGGCTTCCACGGGGTGCCGACGGTCGAGGCGCTCGGTGCGGTGACCCGGGTGACGATCAACCCCGTGCGCGCCCGTGTCGAGAAGCCGAAGTCGGGCGCACAGCCCCGGCTCTCGCGTCGTCCGATGGTCTTCTCCGACTGACGCTGTCCAGGCTGCCCGGCGTTCCGGGTCGCTCGGCGGTCCGGGCCGCCGCCACGCCCGGTGGTCCGGGCCGTCGCCACGCCCGGTGGTATTGTCACGACAATCCGCCCGGCACAGGTGTTCGGGCTCGTTCTCCCCTGCGAAGGACCGCGATGACCAACGATGGCCAGCTGCCGTCCGACCTGTTCATGGACCTGGACCGGTCGGGTCCGATGCCCCTGTACCACCAGGTCGCCTCGCGCATCGAGGAGTCGATCCGCAACGGCGCGATGCCGCCCGGTGCCCGCCTGGAGAACGAGATCGCCCTCGGGGAACGCCTCGGCCTGTCCCGCCCGACGATCCGCCGCGCCATCCAGGACCTCGTCGACAAGGGGCTGCTCGTCCGCCGTCGTGGCATCGGCACCCAGGTCGTGCACGGACCGGTCACCCGCAAGGTCGAGCTGACCAGCCTGTACGACGACCTGACGCAGGGGTCGCAGCAGCCGACGACGAAGCTCCTCGACCGCTCCGACGTGCCGGCCACCCAGGCGGTCGCCGAGGCCCTGGGCGTCGAGGTCGGGGCCACCGTCGTGCACGTCCTCCGCGTCCGGTTCGCCGAGGACGTCCCGATGGCGGTGCTCGAGAACTACCTGCCGCCGGAGTTCGCCGACATCACCGACGAGGACCTCCGCGCCCACGGGCTGTACCAGCTGCTCCGGTCCCGCGGGGTGACGATGCGGGTCGCGAAGCAGCGGATCGGCGCTCGTGCGGCGACGGACGACGAGGCCGGCCTGCTCGAGATCGAGGACGGCGACCCCGTGCTGACGATGAGCCGCACGGCGTACGACGCCTCGGGTCGCGCGGTCGAGTACGGCCTGCACTGCTACCGGCCGGACCGGTACTCGTTCGAGGTCACGCTCGTCGACAAGTAGGGCCCGGCCAGCTGGCGTCCGGCGTACCGGTCAGCTGGCGTCGGGGACGCCGAGCTCGCCGGTCAGGTACTGGGCACGACCGAAGCCGAACGACCAGTCCTGCGGACCGTTCTCGACGTACCCGATGAAGACGTCCTCGGACGCGACGCCGACCCCGGCGAGCGCGTCGTGGATCGCGGCGTAGAGCGCCTGCTTCGCCTCGTCGGACCGGCCGCGCTGGGTGAAGACCTGGATCATGACGACGCCCTCGGTCCGCTCGAAGCCGAGGCCGGCGTCCTGCGCGATGATCTGCGTCGCCGGGTGTTCGGTGATGATCTGGAAGCGGTCGCGCTCCGGGATCCCGTAGACGTCGACGATCGCCTGGTGCGTGGCGTCGGCGATCGCGCGGACCGCCTCGGGGGTGCGGCCGGTGGCGAGGTCGAATCGGACGAGCGGCATGGTGCCTCCTGCTTGTGGTGACTTTGTCAGGACATACTACCGCGCCAGTCGTGGTGCTCGCGATCCGGACAGCGACGCGCGACCAGACGACGGACGGGAGGCGCGTCACCGGCTGGTGACGTGCCTCCCGTCCGTCGTGTGGTCGTCGGGCAACGGCCCGTGGCTCTGGTCAGATCACCGGAGTCGGGGCGTCCGAGGTGAGCGGTCCGTCGACGCGAACCACGTCGTGCCACGCCCCGTCGGCGAGCGACGCTTCGGCCGCCTCCACGATCGACGCTGCCGCGAGCCCGTCCGCCACCGACGGCGCGAGCTGCTGGCCACTCCGGACGCTCGCCAGGAACTGCGCCGCCTCGATCGTCTTGAGGTCGTCGTAGCCCATCGCGGTGCCGGCTCCCGGTTGGAAGCGGGCGAACTCACCGTCCCCGGGCGCGACGTAGACGGTCGTGTAGCCGGCGGCCTCCTGCCCGTCGAGGCAGACCTGCAGTTCGTTCATCCGTTGGAAGTCCCATCGGATCGACCCGGCGGTGCCGTAGACCTCGATCGTGTACTCAGCGTGCGGGCCGTGCATGACGCGGCTGGAGTCCATCGTGCCGACCGCGCCGTCGTCGAAGCGGAAGAGCAGGGCGGCGTAGTCCTCGTTCTCGACGGGCTTGCGGTCGCCGGTCGCGGCAGCGCTGCGGTCGACGATCCCCGCACCGGAGAGCGGTCGCTCGGTGATGAACGTCTCGCCGAGGGCGGTGACGCTCGCGATCCGGCCGATTAGGTACTGCGCCAGGTCGAGGCCGTGCGAGAGCAGGTCGCCGAGGACCCCCGAACCGGCGCGTTCCCGTTCGAACCGCCAGGTGAGCGGGGCAGCTGGGTCGGACGAGTAGTCGGCGAGCAGGGAGCCGCGGACGTTCGTGATCCGTCCGAGTCGCCCGCTGCGGACGAGCTCACGGGCACGTTCGACCGCGGGTGCGTGCCGGTAGTTGAACCCGACGCTCGTGACGACCCCGGCCCGCTTGACGGCCTCGTGGATGTCGCGGGAGTCGCTGGCGTACCGGCCCATCGGCTTCTCGATCCAGAACGGTTTGCCGGCCTGCGCTGCGGCGACCGCCATCTCGCGGTGCAGGAAGTTCGGCGAGCAGATCGAGACGACGTCGACGTCCGGGTCGGCGAGGACCTCGTGCCAGTCGGCCACGGCACGTTCGTACCCGAGCCGTTCCGTGGCCTGCTCACGGGCCTCCGGAACCGGATCCGCCGCGACCACCAGGCGTGGGCGGAGCCCGAGTTCCGGGAAGTGGTCCGGCAGCGCCCGGTACGCGCGGGAGTGCAGGCGTCCCATCCACCCGACCGAGATGAGGCCGACCCCGATCGTGTCCATGACCATCGGCGTCGCCCTACTCGGCCAGGACGATGATGTCGCGGACGAGGGCGTCGAGCTTCGCGTCGGCGTCCAGGAACTGCCGCAGCGTCTTGACCGTGGCGCCGAACCGGTCGAACTCGTCGATGGTCATGCCGTCGACGTCGTGGCCGCGGGCGAACTCCGGCGTCGCCCGGCGGAGCGCGTCGACGACGTGCGCCGGCACCTCGTCGTCGATGGCGTCGGGGCGGAACGGGAACGCGTTGTCGTTGATGTCCTTCGTCCACTGGAACGGCGGCGACACGACGAGGTCCCCGCCCTGGAACTCGGACCACTGCAGCGCGTTGCGGAAGGCCGCGACGAGGACCCGCGAGCGGAACCCGCGCTCCTGGAACACCCGGTACGCGTTCTTCACCGCGGCGACGCCGGCCCACTCCAGGTACCCGGGGTCGATCATCACGTGGTCGCGCGCGACGACGGTCTTCAGCCAGTCGTCGAGCCGACCGGCCATCAGCGTGACGACGTGTCCGAACTCCTGCTCGGGCAGACCGTCGGCGGCGCGGCGGTCGAGGGCGCGCTCGATGGCCTCACCGACGGCGACGACCTGGGCCACCGTGAACGAGACGGTCGCGTTGATCGAGACGCCGCGGTACGCGGCTTCCTCGATGGCCGCGATGCCGACCTTCGTCGCGGGGATCTTCACGATGATGTTCGGCGCGAGGCCCGAGAAGCGCACCGCCTGCTCCACGAGGGCGTCACGGTCGCGGTGCAGACGCGGATCGGTCTGCATCGAGAGCCGACCGTTGCGGCCACCCGAGGCCTCGAACGCCGGCAGCAGCTGCGCGGCGGCGTTGACCGAGAGCTCCTCGACGGCCATCCAACCGAGCGCGGACTCCCCCGCGGTCGGGTGCTCCTCGGCGAGCTGTCGGATGCGCGGTACCCACACCTCGGGGTCCTGCTGGATGCAGGTGTAGGCGATGACCGGGTTGCACGTCGCCCCGACCGCTCCGTACTCCGAGATCGCCGTCGCCAGCTCGTGCGGGTCGGCGGAGTCGTTCCACAGTGCCGTCGGGGTCTGCTCCGTGGCCTGCAGGGTGACCGGACGGGTGTCGACCACGGCCGCCCCTCGGGCCTCGAGTGTGCTCGTCATCGGTGGAGTCCCTTCGTGATCTGGTCGAGCTGGAACCGCGACACCGCGTCGGCGTTCTCGTCCTCGGCGAAGACGCTGGACACGGCGACGGTGTCGTCGCGGCCGGAGAAGCCGACGCGGTCGAGCGCACGCCAGAACGCGTCGAAGTCGACGTCGCCCTGCCCGACCGGCAGGTGCTGGTGGACCCGGACCGGGTTGCCCGGCGGGTTCGTGATGTACCGGAGGCCGTGCGAACGACGGTGGTCGTACGCGTCGGCGACGTGGATCAACTGCAGCGAGTCACCGGCGGCGTCGATGACCGCGTCCATGTCGCCGCCGTAGTGGAAGGTGTGGCAGGCGACGTAGACGAACCCGATGTTCTTCGAGTTGAGCCCGCGGATCACCCGGAGTGCCTCGAGCCCGTCCTCGACGAAGTCGTCGGGGTGCGGGTCGATCAGCACCCGGAGGTCCGCGTCCTCGATGATCGGCAGCAGTTCCTCCATCGCCCAGTAGAACTGCGCCTCGGAGTCCTCGGCACGCTCCGGACGACCGGAGAACTCGGTGTTGATGGTGTCCACGCCGAGTCGCTTGGTGATCTCGATGACGCGCTTCCACTGCTTGACGGCGGTCTCACGCGTCTCGCGGTCGGGCCCGGACCAGCGGAGCACCGGCAGGACGGAGGCCACCTGGACTCCGGCGTCGGCACAGGCGGCCGCGAACGCGTCGACCAGGTCGTCGTCCGCCTTCGGGTGCCGGTGGAACGGGATGAAGTCCCGGTGCGGCGTCAGCTGCAGGTACTCGTAGCCGAGGTCGGCGACCTTCCGCGGGAACTCGAGCAGACCCAGGTCGTGGTGGAACGGGGTCGGGTCGAGCGCGATCTTCGGCACGGACTACACCCTGGCCGTCGCGTCGGCCGTCGCGTCGGCCGCTGCCGTCGCGTCGGCTGCTGCCGTGGCGTCGTAGAACGCCGGCTTCGTCACCGCGTACTCGACGTGCTCGGTCGCGCCGGACTGCTGTGCACGGACCGCAACCTCGGCGACGACGGACGCGGTGTAGCCGTCCCAGGCACTCGGGCCGTCGATGCCGCCGTCGCGGGCCGCGTCCACCCAGCGCTGCACCTCTTCGTCGTAGGCCGCGGCGAACCGTTCCTTGAACGACGGCGTGACGCCCTGCCCGGAGACCCCGGCGGACACGATCGTCTGCGAGGTGTCGCGACCGATGTAGGCGACGCCGGACTCGAACACGGCGTCGGTCGTGACCTGGTAGCCGAACTGGGCGTTCACGTTGATCTCGACGATCGCCATCGTCCCGGACTCGGTGGTGAACAGCACGAACTGCGGCTCGGGCAGGTCGGCCGGGGCCAGCGAGTTCTTCCGCGGCTTCTTGACCTCGACACTCGTGATCGCCTCACCCGTCAGGAACGGGATGATGTCGATCTCGTGGATCACCGAGTCGTGGATGAGCATCGACTCGCTGAAGTTCGGCGGGGTCGTCGGGTTCCGGTGGGCGTGGTGCAGGGCGAGCAGCGCGCCGTTCGCGCCGGACTCGCGCAGCGCCTTGAGCTCCTGGTACCCGCTGTCGAAGCGGCGCATGAACCCGACCTGGATGATCGGCCGGCTGGCGTGCTCCTGCTCGAGTTCCACGATGCGCAGGCTGTCCTCGGCGCTGGTCGTGAGCGGCTTCTCGCAGAGGACGGCGAGACCCCGCTCGAGTGCGGTCACCAGGATCGGCTCGTGCAGGAACCCGGGGGTCGCGATGATGACGCCGTCGATCTCGGTGGCGGCGAGCGCCTCCTCGAAGGAGGCCGCGGTGATCGCCCCCGGCGCCAGTGCGGCAGCGGCAGCAGCCCGGCTGGCATCCGGTTCGACGACCGCGACGACGTCGGCGTTCGAGATCTTGGCGGTGATGCGGCGGACGTGGTCGGCGCCCATCATGCCTGCGCCGACGACGGCGACGCGGAGGTTCTGCGTGGTGGTCATGGTGTTCTTCTCCTGGGGTTGCTGACGCTGCGTGGACGGCGCGTCAGGAGGCGCGCGCGGCGGAGGTGGCGCCGAAGATGTGCTGGAAGGTGCGCTCGGCGATCGGGCCCGGAGCATCGACCGAGCAGCCGTACATGTCCTGCTCGACGATCCCGAAGACCTCGGGGTTGATCGCGGCCACGGCCTCGATGATCGGGGCGAGTTCCGGGGTGCCGTGCGGCGGCTCGGTCATGATGCCCTGCGACACGGCGGTCGCGAACGGCACGTCGTTCTTCAGCACGTCGAACAGCAGGTCCGTGTCGACCTGCTTGAGGTGCAGGTAACCGATGCGCTCCGGATGGGCGGCGATGAGCTTGAGGTTGTCGCCGCCGTAGTAGGCGAAGTGCCCGGTGTCGAGGCAGAGGTTCGTGTACTCGGGGTTCGTGACCTCCAGGAACCGCACGGTTTCCTTGTACGTCCCGACGTGGCTGTCGGCATGGGTGTGGAACTGCTGGTGCACGCCGTACTCCTCGAGCAGCGCCTTGCCCAGCTGGTCGTGACCGCGGCCGAGTCGCTCCCACTGCTCGTCGGTGAGCGTTCGGGCTTCGAGCACCTCTTCGGTGGCGTCGGAGCGCCAGAGGTCCGGGATCGTCACCAGGTGCTCTGCGCCCAACTTCGCCGCCAGGCCCGCGACGGCGACCGCCTGATCCCAGGCGCGCTGGAACTGGTCCTCGCCCTTGTGGAACCCGGTGAACACGGTGCCCGCCGAGAGCTTGAGCCCGCGGGACTCGAGCTCGTCGGACAGCTGCGAGGGGTCGGTCGGCAGGTACCCGTACGGTCCGAGCTCGATCCACCGGTACCCGGCGGCGGCGGCTTCGTCGAGGAAGCGCTGCCACGGGACCTGGTTCGGGTCGTCGGGGAACCACACGCCCCACGAGTCCGGGGCGGTGCCGATGCGGATCGAGGCGGGCGCCGCGTCGGTGGCGGGGGTGCCGATGGGGGTGGCGGTGTCGGTCATGACGTCGCTGTCGCTTTCTGTCTCGGATCGGGTTCAGCCGAGCAGCGGACGCTGCGCGGTGACCTGCTGCTCGTACTCGGCGCGGGCGGCTTGTGTGCTGGGGAGGGTGGAGGTCTGCGCGACCGGCACGTCCCACCAGCCGTCGCCCTCGGGCGCGTAGACCAGTGGGTCGGAGTTGATGTGGACGAGGGTGGTGTGGTCGTTCGCCTTCGCCTGGCGGACCGCTGCCGTGAGGTCGGCGATGCTGTCCGGGCCGGGCTGGACCTCGATCACGTCGACGCCGTAGGACCGGGCGTTGGCTGCCAGGTCGACCGGCAGCGGCTCGCCGTCCTCGAACGACCGGGTCTCGTCCAGGTAGCGGTACTTCGTGCCGTAGCGCTCCGAGCCGACGGTCTCCGACAGGTGGCCGATCGACGCGTACCCGTGGTTCTGGATGAGCACGACGATGATCTTGATGCCCTCGGCGACCGCGGTCACGAGCTCGGTGTGCAGCATCAGGTACGAGCCGTCTCCGACCATGACGATCGCGTCGCGGTCCGGGGCCCCACGGCGGACGCCGATGCCGCCGGCGATCTCGTAGCCCATGCACGAGAACGCGTACTCGACGTGGTACCCGAGAGCGTCGCGGACCCGCCAGAGCTTGTGCAGGTCGCCGGGCAGCGACCCTGCGGCCTGGATGACCACGTCACGTGGGTCGGTGGCCGCCTGGACGGCGCCGATGATCTCGGCCTGTCCGGGCAGGTCGGCCCGCGACGGCGTGAACGCGTCGTCGACGACGGCGTCCCACTCCCGCTTCCGGTCCCGGACCTCGGCGGCGTAGCCGGCGTCGACCGCGTACGACGCCTCGGCGGTGAGTGCCGTCGTCAGCGCGACCAGGGCCTCCCGGGCGTCGGCGATCACCGGCAGCTGCGTGCCGTGCTTGTAGGCGTCGAAGGACGCCACGTTGACGTTGACGAAGGTGACGTCCGGGTCCTGGAAGGCGGTGCGTGAGGCCGTCGTGAAGTCGCTGTAGCGCGTGCCGATGCCGATCACCACGTCGGCCTGGGCCGCGACGGCGTTGGCGGCGGCCGTGCCGGTCGCGCCGATGCCGCCGAGGTACTGCGGGTGGTCCCAGACCAGCGATCCACCGCCGGCCTGCGAGGTGCCGACCGGGATCCCGGTGGCCTCCACGAAGCGGCGGAGCTCGTCCTCGGCACCGGAGTAGAGGACACCGCCACCCGCCACGATGACCGGACGCTTCGCCTGCCGGATCGCCGCGGCCGCGCGCTCGAGCGGACCGGTCTCGGGCAACGGGCGGCGGATGTGCCACTCACGGGGCTGCAGGAACGCGACCGGGACGTCGAGCTGTTCGGCCTGGACGTCCTCGGGCAGGGCGATCGTCACCGCACCCGTCTCGGCCGGGTCGGTGAGGACCCGCATGGCCTGGAGCGCGATCGAGAAGAGCTGCTCGGGGCGGACCACCCGGTCGAAGAAGCGCGAGAGCGGTCGGAACGCGTCCGTCACCTGGATCGAGGTGTCGTGCGGCATCTCGATCTGCTGCAGCACCGGGTCCGTGGTGCGCGTGGCGAAGGTGTCCGAGGGCAGCAGCAGCGCCGGCAGCCGGTTCGTCGTGGCGAGCGCCGCCGCGGTGAGCATGTTGGCGGCACCTGGCCCGACCGAGGCGGTGGCGGCGAAGGTCGCGCGACGGCGGTGCATCCGGGCGAACCCGACGGCCTCGTGCACCATCGCCTGCTCGTTGCGGGCCTGGTGGTACGGCAGCAGTCCGGGCTGTTCGACGTGGAGCTGCTTGATCGCCTGCCCGAGTCCGGCGACGTTGCCGTGCCCGAAGATGCCGAAGATGCCCGGGATCGTGCGCTCGCGGACGTCGCCGTCCACCGTCCACTGGTTGGCCAGGAACTCGACGAGTGCCTGGCCGACGGTCATGCGACGGGTCGTGGTGGTGGTCACACGTCCTCCTTGAGGTAGGGCAGGCGGGGGTCGAGGGACTCGGACTCCCAGAGCTGACGGACCCACCCGTGGGCGGGGTCGTCGGTGATGTTCCAGACGCGTTCCGGTCCGGGTCCGGCCATCACGTTGAGGTAGTACATGTCGTAGCCCGGAGCCGCGACCGCGGGGCCGTGCCAGCCGTACGGGACCAGGGCGACGTCGCCGGTCCGGACCTGGCGGAACTCGTCGATCGGTCGGTCGTCCGAGGCCGAGGTCCGGTGCAACGCGAACGGGTCGGCGGTGTCCGGGGCGACGTGCTCGGAGCCGCGGGCGACGGCGGACTCGTAGTAGTAGATCTCCTCGAGCTCGGACTCCTGACCGGGCCGTTCGGTGTCGTGCTTGTGCGCCGGCCACGAGGACCAGTTGCCCGCGGGGGTGATGACCTCGCACACGATCAACCGCGCGGCGTCGAGTGCCGCGGGGGTGCCGAAGTTGTGGACCTGCCGGCTCGACTGCCCGGCTCCCCGCAGTTCGACGGGCACGTCCCGCCGCGGGATGTACGTCGTGGGCTTGACCGTGTCGGTGGGGGCTTCGGCGACCGCGACCCGACCGACGCCGGTGATCACCGCGGCGGTGCCGGAGCCGAGGTACAGGACGTCTGTCGGGCCCTCGAACACGCTCGCGCGTCCCTCGAGCTCCTGCACGGCGCCGCCCGCCGTCCCCGCGCTGTTGTCCGCCACAGCATCGTCGTACGTCACGGTGAAGCTGCCGGCGAGCGGCACCACGATCCGTTCGACGGCGCCGGCACCCAGGCGCAGCGACCCGCCGTCGCGCAGCGTGCCCGTCCGGAGCCCGGTGTGCGCCCAGCCCGGCACGCGCCCGTCGATCACGTCGGTCCAGCCGTCCTCCGGCCGGGACCCCCGCGGGTTGAACCAGTTGTCGGTCATCGTCGGATCAGCCGTTCGACGGGAAGCCGAGGTCGACGCCGCCGTGCGACGGGTCGAGCCACCGGGAGGTGATCGCCTTCTGCCGCGTGAAGAAGCTGACGCCGTCCGCGCCGTACGCCTTGTGGTCACCGAACAGCGAGTTCTTCCACCCGCCGAACGAGTAGTAGGCCACGGGCACCGGGATCGGGACGTTGATGCCGATCATGCCGACCTGCACGTCGCGCTGGAACCGTCGGGCGGCCCCGCCGTCGTTCGTGAAGATCGCCGTGCCGTTGCCGTACGCGCCGCCGTTGATGAGCGCCAGCCCTTCTTCGTAGGACTCCACGCGGACGACGCTCAGCACCGGGCCGAAGATCTCCTCGGTGTAGACGCGGCTCGACGTCGGCACCTTGTCGATCAGCGTCGGGCCGAGCCAGAAGCCGTTCTCGTCCCCGTCGGGACGGACGGTGCGGCCGTCCACCACGATGACCGCACCGTCCTGCTCAGCGACCTCGATGTACGAGGCGACCTTGTCGCGGTGCTGCTCGGTGACGAGCGGCCCCATGTCGCAGCCGCGGCGACCGTCACCGATGCGCAGCGTGGCGGCCCGCTCGGCGATCTTGGCGATGAGCTCGTCGGCGACGGGCTCGACCGCGACGACGACCGAGATCGCCATGCAGCGCTCACCGGCGGAACCGAAGCCCGCGTTGATGGCGTTGTCCGCGACCAGGTCCAGATCGGCATCGGGCAGCACGAGCATGTGGTTCTTGGCGCCACCGAGGGCCTGCACGCGCTTGCCGTGCTTCGTCCCGGTCTCGTAGACGTACTGCGCGATCGGGGTCGACCCGACGAACGAGATCGACTCGACGTCGGGGCTGGTCAGGAGTCCGTCGACCGCGACCTTGTCGCCGTTCAGCACCGTGAAGACGCCGGCCGGCAGTCCGGCCTCGGTGAACTTCGACGCCAGCCAGATGGCCGCGGACGGGTCCTTCTCGCTCGGCTTCAGCACGACGGTGTTGCCGGCGGCGATGGCGATCGGCAGGAACCAGAGCGGCACCATCGCCGGGAAGTTGAAGGGGCTGATGATGCCCACGACGCCGAGCGGCTGACGGATCGAGTAGACGTCGATGCCGGTCGACACCTGGTCGGAGAACTCGCCCTTGAGCAGCTGCGGGATGCTCGTCGCCAGCTCGACGACCTCTTGCCCGCGGGCGATCTCCCCGAGCGCGTCGGAGACGACCTTGCCGTGCTCGCTCGTGATGATCTCGGCCAGCTCGGCCTTGTCGCGGTTCAGGATCTCGCGGAACGAGAACATGATCTGCTGCCGCTTGCTCAGCGACAGCTCGCTCCACGCCGGGAACGCGGCCTTGGCGCTGGCGATCGCCGCCTGCACCTCGCGCTCGTCGGCGAGCGCGACCTGCTTCGTGACGACGCCCCGGGCGGGGTCGTACACGGGCGCGGTCCGGCCGGAGGTCGAGGGGACGTGGGCGCCGTCGATCCAGTGCCCGACGGTCGCGCCGTCGGTGGTCTCGCCGGTGGTCGTGGTGGGTGCGCTCGTGGTGGTCATGCGTTGCTTCCTTCCGAGACGGGCTCGTTCATGCTCGCGGAGCCGACGGGGCCCGTGGTGGCGTCGTGCAGGTCGGTGGACAGATCGCGGGAGGGCGTCCCCCTGTGGACGAGCCCCGCGGCCACGTCGACCGCACCCGCCACGTCGTCGTCCGACGGGTAGAGGAGCGTCCGACCGACGACGAGTCCACGGACGCCCGGCAGCGCGAGGGCGTCGGCCCACTTGGCGTAGGTCTCGAGCGGACGGGACGCCGGGTCGCCGCCGAGCAGGAGCGTCGGCAGCGTCGTCGCGGCCATCACGCGCTCCATGTCGTCGACGACGGGGATCTTCAACCAGCTGTAAGCGCTCGACTCCCCCAGGCCGGCGGCGATCGCCATCGAGGTGATCACGGCCTCGGCCGACAGGTCGTTCACGACGCTGCCGTCACGGTGCTCGGACATGAACGGTTCGAGCATGATCGGCAGGCGGCGCGAGGCGGCCTCGGTCACGGCCTTCGCAGTGGCCTCGAGCGTCGGGGCGGTCCCGGCGTCGGACAGGGCCACGCGGATGAGCAGCTTCGCGAAGTCGAACCCGGAGTCGGCGATCGACGCGGCCGAGTACGCCGTGTACCGGTCGTCCATCTCGAACGTCGCACCGCGGAGTCCACCCCGGTTCATCGAGCCGACGACCACCTTGTCGTCGAGCGCGCCGAGGAGCGCCAGGTCCTCGAGGATGTCGGGCGTCCCGAGCACCCCGTCGACACCGGGTCGGCCGAGGGCGACGACGAGCCGTTCCAGCAGGTCGTAGCGGTTGGCCATCGCGGACGGGTCGTCCCGCACCGCGAGTGCACCGCGGGCGGGGTGGTCCGCAGCCACGATGAAGAGCTTGCCGTCCTCGCCCAGGAGGGGGCGCCTCCGTCGCGAGGCGAGGACCGAGGCGATCCGCTCGGGGTGACCAGCGCGGGTGTCGCGCAGGCGGTCGAAGTCGGAACTGGTCAGCTCAGGCATGGAGAGCCTCCTCGGTGTTGGTTCCCTCGGCGTTGGTTCCCTCGGTCGCCGCGCCCTGCGTCGGGTTGCTCCGCAGGAAGGCGTCGATCTCGTCGCTCGTCGGCATCGCGGTCGAGCACTCGAAGCGGGTGGCGACGATCGCGCCGGCCGCGTTGGCGAACGACAGGACCCGCTCGAGTCCCCAGCCCTGCAGCAGCCCGTGCGTGAGCGCCCCGCCGAACCCGTCGCCGGAACCGAGGCCGTTGGCCACGTCGACACGGTGCGGACGGACCTCGACGAACTCGTCGCGGGTCTTCGCCAGCACGCCCTTCGGTCCCTGCTTGACGATCGCGATCTCGACCCCGCGCTCCAGCAGCGCGTCGGCGGCGCGCACCGGGTCGGTCTCGCCGACGGCGACCTCGCACTCCTCGCGGTTGCCGACCGCGACGGTCGCGTGCTCGAGGGCGACGGCGACCTCGCGGGTCGCGGCGGCCGGCGTCGACCAGAACATCGAGCGGTAGTCCAGGTCCAGCACGGTGTGCACCTTGGTGGCGTGTTCCGACGCGCTCCGCGCCGCGTAGGCGACGTGGTGCGCGGTCCGACTCGGCTCTTCGCTGAGCCCAGTGACGGTGGTCCAGAAGACGCGGGCCCGTTCGATCTCGTGCAGCGGCAGGCTCTTCGCGGTGATCATCAGGTCCGGCGCCTTCGGAGCGCGGTAGAAGTAGAGCGGGAAGTCGTCCGGTGGGAAGACCTCGCAGAACGCGACCGGCGTGTTCAGTCCGTCGACCGTGGCGACGAAGTCGTTGGCGACGCCGAACTCGGGGAGCGTCCGGGCGATGTACCGGCCGAACGGGTCGTTGCCGGTGCGGGTGATGACGGCGGTGTCGGCTCCGTGCCGGGCCGCCGCGATCGCGACGTTCGTGGCACTGCCGCCCACCGACTTCGAGAACGTCTCGACGTCTTCGAGGGGGCCGGTCTGCTGCGGGTAGATGTCAACGCTGACGCGTCCCATCGTGATCACGTCGTAGGCGTGCGGTGCTTCGATCGTCATGCGACAGCAGGACCTTCCGTGCGGCTTCATCGTCGGACGAGCACGACTGTACACGACGCTTGGCCTAATGTCATGACATGGTTCGATCGGCCGTCCTGGCGCGGTGGTCTGTCCCCGCTCGGTGCGGTCACAGACGGGAGGCGCGGTGTCGGTGGGTCCTGCCAGGGTCGCGTCATGCAGATCCTCGCCCTGGTCATCGGCCTCGTGCTCGGCGCCCTCGTCGGCGCACTCGTCGCGTGGACACTCGCCAAGTCCCGCGCCGGGGTCGACGCCGCGGTCGCCCGAGCCACGGCCGAGGCGCTCCGGTCCCAGCTCGAGGAGTCACGGAACGACGCCGACGGCCGGCTCGACGCGCAGGACACGCAGTACCGCCGACAGGTCGACTCCCTCGAACGCCGCGCGGCCGAGCTCGAGCACCTGGTGCAGCGTCTGCACGGCGCGGAGTCCGCTCGGGCGCAGGACGAGTCCAAGGTCCTGACGGCTCTGAGTCCGGTCGCCGACACACTGCAGGTCATGCGCGAGAAGATCGCGGAACTCGAACGGTCCCGCAGCGAGCAGTACGGCGCGATCTCCGCCCAGCTCCGGTCCGCGGCCGAGTCGGAAGAACGTCTCCGCGCCACGGCCGAGACGCTCGCCGGTGCCCTGTCGTCGAACAGCACGCGCGGGGTCTGGGGCGAGACGCAGCTGCGCAACGTGGTCGAGGCCGCCGGACTGCTCGAACGCGTCGACTTCGACGTGCAGTCCGCCGTGACGACCTCCGCCGGCGCCGCTCGTCCGGACATGATCGTGCACCTGCCCGGCGGCAAGTCGATCGCCGTCGACGCGAAGGTGCCGTTCGCCGCGTACCTGCAGGCCTCCGAGATCCCAGCCAGCGCCACGGGAGCCGAAGCCGCCCGTCGTGAGCAGCTGATGGCCCAGCACGTCAAGGCGCTCCGGGCGCATGTCGACGCCCTGGCTGCGCGGGAGTACTGGTCCGGCTACGACGCCTCACCGGAGCTGACGGTCGCGTTCATCCCGTCCGAGTCACTCATCGCCAGTGCCCTGGCCGCCGACCCGGGGCTGCTCGACCACGCGTTCCGGAAGCGTGTGGCGCTCGCCTCCCCCGTCACACTGTGGTCGGTGCTGAAGACCGTCGCGTTCTCGTGGCAGCAGGACGTCGTCACGCAGGAGGCGCGCGAACTCTTCACGATCTCCCGCGAACTGCACGGTCGCCTGGCGACGATGGCCACCCACGTGGACAAGCTCGGCCGCTCGATCCGGGGCAGCGTCGTCGACTACAACCGCTTCGTGGGGTCGCTCGAGCGGCAGGTGCTGCCGAGTGCGCGGCGGCTGTCGCTGCTCGACGAGTCGAAGGTGATCGCGGACCCGGCGAGCATCGAGGACGAGCCGCGGCTGTTGACCGCGCCGGAGCTCGTCAGCGCGACTGAGGACTGAGTGCGGCGGGCGCCCCGGCG